>NZ_JAMYQN010000013.1:0-203381 GCF_040320905.1 Mesorhizobium sp. M0590 | reverse complement strand
TCACCACCGTGCCATGGCCGCTCGCCCCTCAGAGCAAGCGCCGTTCTCTCTCCAAAACTTTTTGCAGAACCTTCAGCACACTATCTGCGGAACGGCCGCAAGACACCAGATCTCCAACGTGTTGTTTTGCATCGGGTCCATCATCAGCCTCACTTTTTGGTTTGTCATTGTGACACTAACGGTTGGTCGGAGGTAGCGGTTCCAAGCGACCCCGTTCATAGAGCGCTGCCTGTGCTGCATATTAGCAACAGCTTGACGACCGCTGAGCCCGTACCGCTTGGACAACTTCACTGGCGCCGGTGGATGCGTATTCCGCAGGACTGCAAGCGCCCCTCGGCATCAGTCGTGCGGGGATCGATCGCCGCCCATCATCAGCGCCGAGCCGGTCATGCCCCGGAACCCAATGGCTGCATCTATCTCCGGCCGAAGTTTCGCTACCACCGAGCCGATCCGATGTTCACTCCAGCCAGCGATGCGCGTTTACAGGGACCTAAGTCTGACCTGCCTGCGCAATGGTCTTGTGTACGGCCGGCGTCGGGAACAACTGCGCCCGTCTTCAGTTGATGGCGTCACCTCCTCGAGGAGACATCGGCGCAGAATCAGTCCCTTCATGCGCTGATTAGGGTCCGCCTGCCATTGCTGGATTTGGCAGGCGGACCCTTGGTTCGGTACGCTCCAGATGGAAAGCGGGTAAGCTCGGGATCACTCATCATCCCAGAAATCCCGTAGAGACGTATGGCGGAGGTCTTCCTCGCCCCTGAGATGCTTGACCTGGCTTGACATCCGAGACGACCTCCCAGCGCGCGCATGCAGCGGGGTCGCCCTCAGCCTTCCAGCGCCTCGTGCTGGTAAAGCTCGTCCATGCTGAGCGTCGCCAGGGCGGCGAAGGGTGCCTGCTTTTTCACGCGGCCGTGGCTCAGGATCACGACGTCGTCGCAGAACGAGATGGTGCTGCGATGATGGCTGATGACGATGGTGGTGCGACGGCCGGCGCGCGACTTGAGCGTCTCGACGATTGCCGCTTCCGACAGGCCGTCCACCGCATTGGTGGCTTCGTCGAGGATGAGGATATCGGGATCGCGCACCAGGGCCCTGGCCAGCGCGATCCGCTGCCGCTGTCCCGCCGAGAGATTGACGCCACGATAGCCGACGACCGTCCAGTAACCCTGCGGCAGTTGCTCGATGAAGCCATGCGCTTCGGCCAGTTTTGCCGCGCGCTCGGCGTCATCGGCCGAGGCCGCGTCCTGGCCGTAGATGATGTTGTCGAAAATCGTGCCGTCGACCAGCTCCAGCTCCTGGCTGGCGAGCGCGATGTGCTTTCGCCATTGGCTGGGGTCGATGCGGTCCAGAGGCGATCCATCAACGAGAATCCTGCCGCTATCCGGTTCGACGAAGCGGCACAAAAGGTTGACGATCGTCGTCTTGCCGGCGCCCGACCGGCCGATCAGCGCGGTCGAGCGGCCGCTACCGATATCGAAACTCGCCGCATGCAGCACCACCGCGCGCTGCTCCGAGCCGGAATAGGTAAAGGTGACGTCCTCGAACTTGATGCCTTGGCTGAGCCCGGGGAACGCTGCGCTGCCTTGCGGCGGCTGGGGCTTGTCGGACGGGTCCAGCATCCACGTCACCTCTTCCAGCGATCCGCTCAGGCCCTGCAGCTGGCTCCAGGCCATTTGCAGCGACCGCATGTAGGGCTGCAGCCGGTAGAGCAGGATGACGAAGGCGACGATCAGCGGGAAGGAAACATTGGCGAACCAGGCGCCGATCACCACCGCCAGGAACAGCATGGCGTGCAGAACCTCGGTCAGCGGCGGCAACGCTCCCTGGCGGGTTAAAAGCACGAAGGCCGCCCGGCGCACCGCGTCGGATGCCTGGTCGAAAGCCGCTTTCTCGCGTTGCTCCTGGCCAAAAATGCGGATCAGCCGCCCGGCATGCACCAGATGCAGCATCTGCGATGCGAGCTGGCTGTTGCGGGAGGCGACGCTGCGGCTCGGCGCCTTCAGATTGGCCGACAGCACGGCGTGCGCGACCTGGACCAGCGCCAGCCCGAGCGTCACCAGCAGCGTCATCTGCCACGACAGGAGCAGCAGGAAGGTCAGGAGGATGATTGCGGCCGACGCGTTGACGATTGCTCCCAGCGTGATCTGGATGGCATCCGAGGCCCGCCAGGATTCGTTGGAGATGATGTTGAGCAGCCGTCCGGGGCTTTGCTGCAGGAAGAACGGGTAGCCCACCCGCAGCAGCTGCTCCGACAGCGCGCTGCGGATCGAATGGCTTGCCTTGCCGTAGATGAAGGTGGTCAGCAGCGTGTTGGCAAAGGCGAACAGGTTCTTCAGCACGATCGAGCCGAGGATGGCGACCGAAATGACGATCAGCCGGTCGCGCTCGCTCAAGCTCGATCCGACATGCTGGAAGACGGCGGAGAAGCCAGCCATGCCGGTCTGCCCCTGTTGCCCCATGATTATGTTCAGCAACGGAATGATCAGGCCGATACCAAAACCTTCAAGCGCGGCGCTGAGCAGCCCGAGCACCACCACGGCAGGAAGCAGGCGCAACTGCTTTCTTCCGAGCGCGCGGCGCAGCATCGGCAGGCTGGGCGGCATCAATCGCATGGTGGCGGATCACCTCGCCTCGGCATTTGCCTGTTGCTCCTGTCGCATTTGCGCCGGTTGCGGCGATTTCGCCAGCAAAAGCACCGCGAACTTGGCCGCGCCGAGCAAATTCATGCCGACGATCGGCCAGTGCGACAGCTTGAGTTCGCGGTCGAACAGAGGGCCTTTCCTCAGTTCGCGTAAGGCCGCCCTCATAGACCAGTAGAAATGGCGAAGCAGCCACGGCGCGTGGCGGATATGTTTCAGGCAAAGCCCGCCATTGCCCATGCTGTAGTCGCGGTGCAGCTTTTCGATGGCCTTGCGGTCGCGCCGGCCGTGATGGTGATAGATGGTCATGTCGGGCACATATTCGACCGGAATGCCGAGCAGCACCGCCCGCACGAGATAGTCCGTATCCTCGGCGGAGCGCAGCGGGCCGCCGGCGCCGAACCGTTCGTCGAAACGGCCGATGCGGGCTGCAACATCGCGGTGCATCGTCATGTTGCAGCCAAGCACGAAGCCGCCGGGATGGACGTCTGGGGTAAGCCGCGCGCGCACCGACGACCGCTTGATCGTGAACGGCAGGTCGCGGGGATCGCCGATCTCGACGCGGCCGCCGCGGATGACCCGTTCGCCGGCCGCATAGTGCCGCTGCAGATCGCGCAGATAATCCTTGTGGACCGCGCAATCGTCATCGACGAAGACCAGCACGCGGCCCCGCGCGCGCTCGAGCCCGGCATTGCGCGCGGCCGCCAGTCCAGGTCGCGGTTCGCGAATAGCCGTGAACGGAATGTCCGAAAGTTCGGCGATGCTGGCCAGCCGCTCTGCTGTGCAGTCGGTGGAACCGTTGTCGACAACCACCAGTTCGGCAGAGAAGGCAGCGTAGGCGCGGCACGCGGCCTGGATCGACTTTATGCAAGGCTCGAGCACGTTGACGCGGTCGCGTGTGCAGACAATGAAGCTGACCTCCGGTGCCGGCCCGTGCTGCGGCCGGGGCGACATGGCCGCCGGCACCGTCGAGCGGCCGCGCTGCTGGAGCTGATGGGATTTGACGAACATGCGCTGCTAGCTCAACTGGTTCGAAGGCAAAACCGCCGCGGCCGGCACGGATTGCAGATACCGCGACAGGGCATCCACCTGCCTGGTGACCGACATCGAGGCGAGACTGAAACGCGGCGCGAAGGCACCGGTGCGAAACACGTACTGCTCGCGCCGCCGGATGAGTTTCCATTTCGCCGTCCGCGTCAGGAATTCGTGCATCAGCAGCGGCTGTCTTTCCCCCGATATCAGCTGATAGAGGAAATAGAACAGGTTCAGCGTGCCAGCCTGGTAGCTCGGCCTCGTCTCGGCCGGCAGCGCGGCAATCCTTTCTTCAAGCGAAAGGATCCATTCGGCGGCACGGCGAACCGTGTCCATCGACAGGACTTCACCGATGCCGCGGAGGTCCTGCGTCTCTTGTACGAGCCCTTCGCGCTCAAGGTTCTCGGCGACGATCTTCAAATGCGTCCTGCGCATTTCGCGCTTGTGCCTGTTGGTCACGCTGTCGTCATGGATACGATAGGCGATCAGGCTTTCGGGGCTCATGGCCGCCGGGTAGCGGTCGGTCAGCCGCCTGAACAGGTCGAAATCCTCGGCATGCTTGTAGCTGGTATCGTAATATAGAACATCTTCTTCTATGACATTCCTGTTGTATACCACGGTGGAATGCATGAAGATCGTGAAGAACATCGACAATATACGCAGCGGATTGTCCTGGAATATCGGATCGGGCGAACCCCTGACGACGCGGTTGCCGAGCAAGGTATCGAAACCCGCGCCGCATAGAGCGAGGTCAGGCTGCTGGTTGAACAGCGCGACCTGCCGCGACAGGCGCTGGGGATAGGCGATGTCGTCGGCGTCCATCCTGGCGACCAGATCGCCGCGCGCCACGGCCAGGCCTTCGTTCAAAGTTGCGATCAGGCCGCGGTTTTCGCGTGAGATGATCGAGATGCGGCTGTCGGCCTGGCGGTATTTCTGCAGGATCTGCAGCGAGTTGTCGGTCGAGCCGTCATCGATGGCGATGACCTCCAGACGCTCGTAATCCTGCCGCAGGATGCTGCCCAGCGCAGCGGCGAGATAAGGTCCGGCATTGTAGATCGGCAGCACGACGGACACCAAGGGAGCAGCCATGATCAGCTCCGATCGGTTCGCTGCAGCTTGCGGGGGAAGCGTGATGCGCCATCGAGCGGCCTGCCCGGATATGCTCCCGCCGCGAGCCATCCGGCATTGCCCACGTCGATGCCTGCCGGGATGGCGCCGCGGCCCTTTCGAGCAACATAGGGGAAGTGGCGTTTGAGGCTGTTGAGCGGCTTCTCGAAAAGCAGCCACGAGACCGAGGCCAGCATGAGCGTCGCAGTTCCCGCGACCAGGAACCGTCCCGGCCCTTGTTCCGAGACGTTGAGCGGGATCCACGGCTGCGATTTGACGACCAGCGCCAGCACTATCGGATGGTAGAGATAGACGCCGTAGCTGATGCGGCCAAGGCCAAGCAGCGGCGGCAGTTCGAGAAGTTTTCCGATATAGCCGCCAACCCCTGTCGAACAGCTTGCAACGATGACCACCAGCGGTACGAGAGGCAGTATCTGCAACAGCAGCCAGAGGCCCCATTCCTGCACCGGATTTGCCGGCGCCGGCGCAAACCACTGCAGAACGAAAAACGCCACAGCGAGCCCCGGCCAGCCATTTCGAAGCCATTGCGGCAAGCCGGCTGTTCTTGACCGGTAGGCGGCAAGCAGCGCGCCTGACGCCAATGCGTCCATCGACGCCGGCGGCAGCAGGTCGCGTGCCAAACCCGGCGTTCCAGCGATCGGCCAATAAAACCGATAGGCCAGCGACAGCACGATAACGCCGATGCAGATCGATTCCAGGCGCCGGCGCGGCGCCAGCAGGACGATCAGCGGCCAGACGATATAGAACTGCTCCTCGATGCTCAGGCTCCAGAAATGGCAGAGCAGCCAGGGCGTCCATTCATTCTGCGCCGCGTACCAGAAATTCGACAGATAGAACGCATGCCAGACCAGTGATCCTCTAGACTGCTCCAGGTCCACCAGCCAGACGAAACCCAGCACGGCGAAATAGGGCGGGAATATCCGCAGCGCCCGCCTGATATAGAAGGATCTCAGCGCCGGTCCGGTTTCGAATTCGGCGGTCGAGCGGGCTTCGAGGAGCAGGCGGGTGATCAGAAAGCCGCTCAGCACGAAGAACAGACGCACGCCGATATGGCCCCAGAACGAGGACCCTCCAGCCGCGAAGAAATGGGAGTACAGCACCATCGTCACGGCGATGGCCCTCAGCGCGTCCAATTGGGTGTCGCGCGCATTTCCCATTAGCGGCGTACGCCGGCGGGACGGCGAAACTGCCAATCGGTCAACATGGCGGCGTCGTTCACGGCGCATTTCCAATCGGAAGCGCCCCCCTTGCGCAGAATAGGGCCATCATTGTGCAACGCAACACAAAAAGTTGACACATTTGAAACAGGAACGTGAGGCGCGGCTAATAAAAGCCAAAAAACCGCAGGAAACAGCCTGAATTATCCATTCTTGACGATTTTCTCGCACTCCCTTGGCCCGCCGATATCGGCGGCAGGGTGCTGCGATGCAGCATGTTCGCCGCCATCACGGGCGCGCAAGATCTGGATCTGGACACAGATGCCCCCCACAGGACCGGCCGGCAACCGACGCTCGGCGACCTTTTTGCTGCGCTGGCGCGGCTGCTGTTAACGCGACAACAGTGGGAGCAAGCGCAAGCTTCCCGCCTCCGAGTTACGCCTCCTTGCTGGCATTCGCGAGCACCACTGCGCGACGCTCCGGGAGCCCCAATCCGACGAGCGCGCCGGCGAGCGAGAGCAGAGCGGAGACGTCGATTGCCGAGGTGAAGCCATCGCTGAACGCGTCGGTGGACGAGAAGCTTCCAGTGCCGGCGAACACCGCACCGGCGATCGCGATCCCGGATACGCCGCCGAGGAAGCGGAATGTGTTGAACGTGCCGGCAGCCTTGCCGACCTCCGGCAGGGCGACCGCATTGAGAACCGCGTTCTGCGCGGCAGGCATTGCCATCGACACGCCGGCACCGGTAATGATCAGTGGGGCGACTAGCTGGACGTAGGGCAGATCAGGTGCGGCGATCTGCGCCAGCCAGGCCATTCCAGCCGCTTGCAGGATCAGTCCGGCCACGACAAGCCAGCGCTCGCCGACGCGGTTGATCAGGCTGCCGGAGATCGGTGCGACCACGAAAAGCGTCGCGGTCCAAGGCAGCAATCCCATGCCGGCGCCGAGCGGCTCACGGCTCTGGGCAAACTGCAGAAACTGCGGCAACAGGAACACGAGGCCATACATGGCGGCGCAAAGCAGGAAGTTCGCCCCTACGCCCGAGGAGAATACGCGCGCCCGAAAGAACCGCAAAGGCAGCATGGGCTCACGGGTACGCAGCTGCCAAAGGACGAACGCGATGGCGAAAAGCAGCCCGGCCGTCAGCGCCGTCAGCACTTCAGAGCTGCTCCAGCCCACAATGTTGCCGCGCATCAGACCCCAGACCACTCCAAATGCCGCCGCGGTTACCAGGACGACGCCGAGGACATCGATTGCCGTGCCCGGCCCGTGACTCTCCGGAATCCGACGCAGCACCAGCGGAATGAGAACGATACCGACCGGGACATTGAGCCAGAAGATCCAGTGCCAGGAGAGCCCTTCGGAAATCGCACCGCCCGCCATCGGGCCGATGATCAGGGCCAGGCCGGTGATGCTGCTGAAGATACCCAGCGCCTTGCCTCGCTCCTCCGGGGGAAAAGCGACGCTCAGCAGCGCCATGGCCAGCGGCATGACCATTGCGGCACCTGCGCCCTGGATCGCACGGGCCGCAATCAGCAATCCGGCATTGCCGGCGAGCGCGCAGGCAACCGACGCTGCGACGAACAACGCCAATCCGGCAACGAGCGTACGGCGGCGGCCGAACCGGTCACCGAGCGCAGCCCCGGTCATGAGCAGGACGGCAAAACTCAAATTATAGGCGTTCATCGTCCATTGCAGCGTCTCCAGCGAGGCATCGAGCTCGACCCGCATCGTGCTCAATGCCGTCGCCACAACCATCGCATCGAGAACGACCATCAAGGAGCCTATCGACGTGAGGGCGAGAACCCAGACCTTCGTTGATCCCGCACTTTGCTTGCTCATGACTATGGCGCCTCCGGCTTGAACAAAGGGCCCGCCAGGTTACGGGCCCGTGATCCAGAGACGCGTAGGAACCATCAAAGGATTCCAGCTAGAGAAAGTTTTTTCGACCGAATCCTTTTGCCATCGTCGAGCGTCTATAAGACGCTGCGCCTGATGACGGGCGCCCTGCCTGGGAGATACGCATGAAATTGATCCTTGTGCGATGACCGGATCCGCAACCGGCACCCCAGAAGGACGGGAGCCATTTGACCGGCTGCTCGGCGAATTGCGGCCGAAACTGCACCGCTATTGTGCCCGCATGACCGGTTCGGTGATCGATGCCGAGGATGTCGTCCAGGAAGCTACGGTCAAGGCGCTCGAGGCGTTCCCCGGGACCGGGCCGATAGCCAATGTCGAGGGCTGGCTGTTTCGCATCGCGCACAATGCCGCGCTCGACCACCTACGCCGTCGTGCCAGGTTGGATGCCGCGCATGTCGTTGAGGATATCGATATGATCCCTGACCCCGGTATGTCGGCCGAGGGTCGACACACTGCAGCCGCAAGCCTGCAGACTTTCATGCGCCTGCCCGCGGCGCAGCGTAGCAGCGTCATCCTCATGGATGTGCTCGGCTATACGATCGAAGAGATCGGCAACATTATCGACAGCAGCGTTCCGGCGGTGAAAGCCGCACTGCATCGCGGCCGTTTGCGCCTGCGCGAAGTCTCCGGCGAGCCTGACGATCGGCCTGTGCCGGTGTTGGCCGAGCCCGAGCGGGCGCGTCTGGCAGCCTACGTGGAGCGGTTCAACGCCCGCGACTTCGATGCGATCCGCGACATGCTGGCCGAGGACGTCCGGCTTGACCTCGTCAACCGGCTCCGGGCGAGCGGCCGCACGAAAGTGGGCCGGTACTTCCATAATTACGCGGGTATCCACGATTGGCGGCTGCTTCCAGGCCTGGTGGATCGGCAGCCAGCCATTCTTGTGATCGATCCGGACGACTCGGCCGGAGGGCTAAAATACTTTATCCTGCTGGAATGGGCCGGCGACAGATTGGCGAGAATTCGCGATTTCCGCTATGCGCGCTACACGCTTGACGGCGCCGAGGTGGTGCCTCTGCGGGCATAGCAATTCGCGTTTCATAATGCCGAACAAACACTGCCAGCTATTTTTGGATCGCGGCCGCTTGCCATCCAAGCGGCCGCCCTTTTCCGCCGATCCTGCTTTAAGCCGGTTGCAACTCCCTGCGCGGCAGCGGCGGGAAGGCGATCGCAATCGCCATCGCGCCAAGCCCGACAAGGGCCGAGCCGATGAACAGCCAGGAATAGCTGGCATAGGCATCGAACACCATGCCGCCGGCGAGCGGGCCGAAAGCCATGCCGAGGCTGGACAGCATGGTTACTGCACCGAACACCGTACCGAGGATGCGCTGGCCGAAATATTCCCGCGCCAGCACCGCATAGAGCGGCATGACGCCGCCATAGGTGGCGCCGAAGATGACGGCGAGCGTGTAGAATTGACCAAGCTCGCTGACCGCAAGATAGGCTGCGATGACCACGGCCTGTATGGCCAGCCCGGTGATCAGCACCGGCTTGACGCCCAGCCGATCGGCAAGCACGCCGTAAAGCAGCCGGCCACCCAGCCCTGCCAGGCCCTCGATGCTGTAGATGCTGACCGCCGCCATCGGCGCTATGCCGCACAGCATCGCATAGCTCACCATGTGGAAGATCGGCCCGGAATGCGCCGCGCAGCAGGCAAAGAAGGTCAGTCCCAACACGATGAATTGCGGCGAGCGCAGCGCCTGCGGAACCGTCATGCCGGCACCCTCGGCGGCAACGCTTGGGGTAGCGCTGTCGGCAGCGGGTTGGGGCGGCTGGCGCACCAGAAGCGCGGCCGGCAGTAGCAGCACCCACGCGGTTATGCCGATGTCGAACATCGCGGTGCGCCAGTCGTAGGCCGAAATCAGCCAGCGGGCGAACGGCGAGATGGTCATTGGCGCCACGCCCATGCCGGCCGAGACCAGCGAGACGGCAAGGCTGCGGTTCGTATCGAACCAGGCGGAGGTCAGCGCGATCATCGGCGCGAAGAAGGCACTTGCCGCGAGGCCGACGAGCACGCCGTAGGCCAACTGGAAAACGAGCAGCGAACCGGTGCGGCTGGCGAGGACCAGCGCCAGGCCGAGCAGCACGGCGCCGGTCATGACGACGATGCGGGCGCCGAAGCGGTCGTAAATGGCGCCCCAGGCGAAGCCGCCGAGACCCATTACCAGGAAGTTCAGCGTCATCGCGCTCGATATGCCGGCGCGCGACCATTGTGTGTCGAGCGCCATCGGTTCGAGGAAGATCGCCAGCGAGAACATCGCCCCGAGGGCGACACAGGTCATCAGCGCGCCAGCCGCGACGATAACCCAACGATAGGGAAGGCTCATTTCACTTTTCTCCCATGCCGGAAGCGTTGATACGGCACGACCTTTTTCGAGCTCCGCCGAGCCGCTTGCGTACGAAGGACGTTGGACATGTCTTGAATCCGACAATCCGGTTGCATTTTTTATCCAGTCGGCGTGATGGCGCCATTCCACGGCTTTCTGGATTGACCGCGCACCATTCGAAGCTAGATTTCCAACCGGCGATCAGGAGCTGTCAAGCATGGCAAATCAGGAACTTCATCGCGGCCGTCTCATCGACCACCTCCAGTTGGTGGTCAGGGATCTCAAGGCCAGCCGTCGTTTCTACGAGGCGGTTCTCAACGTGCTCGGCATACCGATCGGTGGCGCCGGCAATGATTATTTCTGGGCCGACGAGCTGTTCATTTCCAGCCCCGACAGCCCGGCGGCCCTGGGAAAGCTGACCGGGCGCCACCACCTGGCCTTCCAGGCAAAGGACCGCGCCATGGTCGACGCATTCTACAGGGCCGGCCTCGACGGCGGCGGCACCGACAATGGCGCGCCCGGCGAACGATCCTACCATCCCGGCTATTACGCCGCCTTCCTGCTCGACCCCGACGGCAACAACATCGAGGCCGTCCACCACGGCGCGGCCAACCGCAGCGCCGATTCAGTGAAGATCACGTTCTAGCTTCGGGTAAGGGTGATTCGCTTGCGCAAACGGCCGGCACGGTTGGTCTCCGGCAAAAGCTGGGTGTTTGCGTCATAGACCATGCGTCTGCCCTATCGCGTCAGCGCAGCCATTTGGCCTGCAAGGAAATCGACGAACAGCCGCGCCCGGACCGGCAGCTGTCGCCCGTACGCATGGACGATGTGCACCGGCATGGTTGGCATCGCCACCTCGGGCAGGATGCGGACCAGGCGACCCGTGTCGAGATCGTTCTGCACGGCAAACCGCATCAGATGCGCGATGCCGGCGCCGGCAAGTGCTGCATTGCGGATGGCGCCGCCGTCATCGGTATCGAGCCGCCCATCCGGCACGATCATCGTACCGTCGGCAAACGTGACCGGATAAGGCCGGCCAGCCATCTGGTGGCGGACGAATTCATGATCCCGTAAATCCTCGACCGATGCCGGACGGCCGCGCCGCTCGACATAGGCCGGTGAGGCCACCAGCACGATCGGCAGATTGGCGATCTTGCGGGCAACCAGCCCCGTGTCCGACAGCGCCCCCATGCGCACGGCAACATCATAGCCTTCGCGGATCAGATCGGCGTGACGGTCGGTGACGCTGAGCTCGACCTTCACTTCGCCATGCTGCGCAAGGAACGCTTGCGCCCATGCCGCGATCAGGCCGCGACCGATTTCGACCGGCGCTGTAACGCGCAGCAGGCCGCGCGCCGTATCGGCCATCTGGACGATGTCTTCGGCATCGTCCAGCGCCCTTAGCAGTGGCGCCACGCGCTCGTAGTAGGCGAGGCCTTCGCTGGTGAGCCCGAGCCGACGCGTCGAGCGCTGGATCAGCCTGACGCCGAGCCGGCGCTCGAGCCGCGCCACGCTTTTCGACACCGCCGACGGGCTGGAGCCGACCAGCCGGCTGGCGGCATGGAAAGAGCCGGCATCGACGGTTCGGACGAAGGCGACGAGACCGGCGGTCTTTTCGAGGATGGTGGTCATTCCGGAATTCCAGGCATGAAAGAATGGATCATGATGATCCTAATACGCGTTTCGATCATGATTAAATACCGCTCATCGTCAACAAAGGAGAGATTTGATGAGCAAGCTGAACGGCAAGGTCGCCATCGTCACCGGCGCCTCCAAGGGTATCGGCGCCGCCATCGCCAAGAGTCTTGCCACGGCCGGCGCCGCGGTGGTCGTCAACTACGCCTCGTCACGGGAAGGCGCCGACCGCGTCGTCGCCGAGATCGAGGACCGTGGCGGCCGCGCCGTCGCCGTCCAGGGCGACGTGTCGCAAGCGGCTGATGTGCGCCGCCTGTTCGAGGCGGCGAAATTGGAGTTTGGCGGGCTCGACATACTGGTCAACAATGCCGGAGTCTTCGCATTCGAGCCGCTGGAAGCGGTTACCGAGGCCGAGTTTCACCGCGAGTTCGACACCAATGTGTTGGGCATCATTCTGACCACGCAAGCAGCAGTGAACCATTTTGGCGCGGGCGGCGGCAGCATCATCAACATAAGCTCGGTCGCCAGCCGCAATCCGCAGCCGAACTCGCTCGTCTATGCCGCGACCAAAGGTGCGGTGGACACGATCACGCTGTCGATGTCGCGGGAGCTCGGCGCACGCAACATCCGCGTCAACGCCATCGCGCCCGGCGGCATCGATACCGAGGGCCTCGCGCGCATCGGCATCGTCGGCAGCGAATTCGAGAAGCAGATTATAGCCATGACGCCGCTCGGTCGCTTCGGCCTGCCCGACGACGTCGCCCGCGTCGCGGTGTTCCTCGCCTCCGACGAAGCGTCATGGCTGACCGGCGAGCGCATCACCGCCTCCGGTGGCTGGCGATAGGCATGGAGGGCGCGAACCTGCCGGCTCGCGGACCGTGCTACCCGCGGCGCGACGCACTGCAATCGATGACGAGAGCGATCTAAGCCCTATGTAGTAGCGAGGGAGGAGCGCCGTGCGCCATCGATGACGGCGAGATGCCAGGGAGGTAACGGATGACGGGCGACGAAAAAGCAATCCGAAAGCTGGTCGAGACGTGGATGGATGCGAGCAAGCGTGGAGACATCGCGACCGTCCTCAGCTTGATGACGGACGACGCGATCTTCATGGTTCCCGGCCGGGAACCCTTCGACAAGGAGATCTTCGCGGCAGCCGCGCGGGAGACGGCCGGCGTTCATATCGACGGCACGAGCGATATCGTGGAACTACAGCTTCTCGGCAATTGGGCCTTCATCCGCAGCCGCATCGATATGACCGCGACCCCGCCGAATGGCGAGCCGGTCCATCGATCGGGATATGCGCTGACGCTCCTGCGCAAGGAGGCGGATGGTGAGTGGCGGCTCGCGCGCGACGCAAACCTGCTGACCCAGCAAAGCTAAAGCCGGGTCTCCGGCGTCTCTGCACCGGAAGGCGCGCCAGGGGAGCGATAATCGCGACGTCGCGATACAGGTCGCCCTGAGCAGCGTCCTCCCCTCCACCTGATCACACCGGCAACAGGGCGTTCGGCTTGACATCGGCGATGGAGGCGAAAGTGTGCGTTTCGCGCACGCCGGGCAGTGGCAGGATGACCCGCTGCAGGAAATCCTGGAACACCGCCATATCGGCGATCCGCGCCTTGACCAGATAATCGAAACCGCCAACCACCATGTGGCACTCCAGAACCTCCGGAGCTTTCGCCACGGCTTCGGCGAAGCGGTCAAAGACATGAGGCGCCGTGTGGTCAAGCCGGACCTCGATGAACACCAGCGTTCCCCGGCCGACCTTGCGCGGATCGAGCATGGCCCTGACCGCGGTGATGAACCCGTCGCGGAACAGGCGCTTCACCCGCTGGCTGGTTCCGGTCGGCGACAACCCGACGCGCCCGGCAAGATCAAGCGTCGTCCGACGGCCGTCTTCCTGGAGCAGCCTGAGCAGGCTGCGGTCTATCTGGTCGAGATCCTCCATTCCACAATCCACGCTATCTCAGAGATTTTTGTGCTTATTTCACGCAGAGATGCCAAAAACAACGTATTTCATCACATAAAACGTCGCAATAACCTGCGCTTCCCTCTCTCACCTAAGCAAACGCGGTGAGCCGATTTCGACGACCACAGGAGTGCAGGATGACCAAACAAGCGTTCAGCCCAGCCGGCAGGAGTGCGGCGGAAATCAGCAAGGGAACGACCGAGATCCTGGTGCTGAGCGAAGCCGACGTGATGGCATGCATCGACCTCAGCCAGCTTCTCGATGTTCTGGAAGACGGCTTCAAGGCGCTGTCACAAGGCAAGGTCGTCAATCCACCCCGACCACAACTCGACATCCCCGGGGCCGGCTACAGCCTCGCCATGCCGGCCTGGATGGAGGGCATGAACCTGACCGTCAAGATCGTCAATGTCTTCGAAGGCAACCTGGCAATCGGCCTGCCCAGCCACCTCGCCACCATCAGCCTGTTCGATCCGCTGTCCGGCCTGCCGGTCTGCATCATGGACGGCACCTTCATAACCGCGGTGCGAACCTCCGGCTCCGCCGTGCTGTCGGTGCGCGCGCTTGCGCGCCGGGATGCCAGGATAGCGACAGTGGTCGGCGCCGGCGTGCAGGCCAACCAGCACCTGCATCTGTTGCCGCTGGTGCGCGATTTTGCCGAAATCCGTGTCGCTTCGAAGAGCTTCGACGATGCGGCAGCACTTGCCCGGCTGCATCCGTCGGTGGTGGCGGTCGCCGACCTCGAGACGGCAGTGCGCAGTTCCGACGTGGTGTGCCTGGCGACCCACTCCTACCAGCCGGTGATCGACGCAGGCTGGGTCCAGCCGGGCACGCATGTCTCCTCGGTCGGGGTGGCGCCGCCCGGCGGTGAAATGCCGATCGAGCTCATCGGCAGATCCAGTCTTTTTGTCGAAACCAAGGATGCATTCAAACCGACCCCGGTCGGATCTTGCGAGCTTGCCGGCTTCGACCCGGATTTCGGCACCGAGCTTGGCGCCATGCTGCTCGACCGCGCGCCGGGCCGCGTTTCGGATCAACAGATCACCACCTACAAGGCGATGGGCATTGCGATGGAAGACATGGTCGCCGCCGACCTCGTCTATCGTTGCGCCCGGCGTTTGCGCAAGGGAAAGCTCATCGTGCTGTAGGCGCGTACCGCGCGCCATGCGGGATCGACGGTGCTGACAATGGCGCTTTCGCGCAAGCGGCCGGGCTAAAGGCCGGCCCCTCAGGCCGGCTCGCGCTTCAGCGCCTGCGCCATGCAGTGAATGCCGCCGCCGGTCTTCGAGATCTCGCTCATGTCGATGGCCGCCACCTCGAAGCCGCGCGCCTTGAGCTGACCGATCAGCGTCTGGCTCGAGGTCGGCGCGATTACCCGATCCTTGCCCAGCGACATGAAGTTGCAGCCGAGCGCCATGGTATCCTGGAACGGCACGTCGATGATTTCGTGGCCCTTGCCCTTCAGCCAATCGACGATGCCCGGCTCCGTGCAGGCGAGGCAGACGGCGGTCAGTTTTTCAGCGATCGGCACCACCATCAGGTCGATATGGACATAATATTCGTCGATGAAGGCGATGCGGGTCTCCCAGCCATCCTTGTCGAACCAGGCCTGCACTTGGCGCGCGCCCTCCTCCTGCGTGCGGGCGCCACCGCAGCCGATCAGCACGACGCCGTCCTCGATGACGTTGAAGTCGCCGCCCTCGAACGTGCCCGCGGTGACCATGTCGTAGATCGGGATGCCGAGCTTCTCATAGGTGCGGATCGCCGCGTAGTTCTCGCCGCGCCGCCACCACTGGGCCATGGCGGTGATGATGGCGCCATACGGCGTCATGACGCTGGAATCGCGCGAGTAGACCTGCATCGGCAGTTCCGGCGTCGGCTCGTGCCAGTGGATGTTGACACCGAAATGCTCATAGGCGGCGACCAGATCCTTGTGCTGCGCTTGCGCGATCTGGACGTTGCATGGCGCTTCGCGCAGATGCTTGCGCGACAGCGAGCTGGTCGAGAGATGGCGCAGGAAATTCGGCGAGCCGAGCAGCACGTCGGTCAGAACATCGGTTTCGTTGGCGAAACCCCAGGCGGTCAGCGGCTTGGTGCCGCCGGCCGGGTTGCGGCGCTGCAGCGAAAACGGCTCGGTGACGATGCGGTCATGGACGGTCATGGGGTTTCTCCTCGTGAAGGGCGGCTTGGTTGATCATGCGGCTTGGTTGCTTGGTATCCACCAATCCCGCCCGCGCGGGGTGGTGATGTATTCCGGCCAGCGAAATCCAATCGGCGGATCGTAGTCGCAGAGCGGCGCGATCCAGTTCGAGCCGCCGATGCCGCCGCCGGTGCGGGTGACGAATTCATCCATCGCCGCGTCGCGCGCAGCCTCGTCTTCCAACAGGCGAAGTGCTGCCAGCGCGACCGTCTTTGCGGCGCAGATGACCATCGGGTCGATGGTGGCAGAAATGCCGCCCAGCGCATTCATCGCCCAGGACGGAAACGCGTGGCCGTTCTCGGATCGCAGCGCCGGCCGGGCGACGTAGAATCGTGCCGTCGGTGTATGCCACGACATGTCGGTGTAATCGTCGGAGGTGGAATTGAGCTGCCAAGGCGGCAGGTCGTGGCGCAGTAGCGTCTCGGCCGCCTGTGGTGCAATCAGCCGCTCCAGTTCGTCGATGAATGGTTCCTCGGTCGCCTCGCCCCCGGCATTGACCTGGATTTCGCGGGCGATCGCCTTGGCCGTCTCGTCCCAGCACGGCGGCCCGACCGCCGCCAGCCCGTCGAAGGCAATGCCGGCCATTGCGTGGTTGGCAAGCCCCGGCCGCGACTTCGACACCCAGTGCCGCTCATAGCGGCAGCCGCTCATCCTGGCTGCGGCTTCCGCATTGCGGTCGAGCATGGCGGTGACCTGCTCCGCCATGGCAAGCGTCGGCACGCGGATCATGTACTGGATCTCAGCCAGCCCGGCCGGCAGATTGTCGGCGGTCGCCTGGCCCGCCGTCAGGATCGCCTCGCTGATCGACCAGCCGCCCTGGTGCGGCAGCATGGAATCGCGCAGCGCCTTGGACGCCATATACATCATCATGAGCGCGTCGTTGGCGCCGGGCGCCCTGACTGCCGAATGCGCCTGCGGGATGGGTGCTGCATCGCTTGCGCGAACCCAATTTTCGGGTTCGTCGCACACAAAGCGGTAGATCATCGCATAGGCCGCACCGCAATGCGTGTCCCAGCGCGCCGTGTTGCACAGCGGCAGCATGTAAAAAGGATGGAAGGAGATCATGCCCGCCAGCCCATCGTAATAGCCCTTCGCGGCATGGATCGGCTTCGATCCCCTCACCTTCTCCGCCGGCTCGCCGGTGAAGCGCAGCGTGCCTGATATGCCGTGGCGCTGCATCGCAGCCTTGGTCGCCAGCAGCCCGCCGAGGCTGGCAATGCCGAGGCCGGAATGCGGATCGGTGTGGCCGCCGGCCTGTTCGCCCAGCCCCGGGCGCGGTCGCTTCACCGTCGCCGCATCCTGGCAATTGCCAGGTACCGCGTCGTACTCGGCATACATGCCGATCGTCGGGCCGGTCCCGTTGGTCCAGTGGGCGCAGAAGGCGGTCGGCATGCCGCCCGATCCTTCCTCGACCGAAAACCCTTCGTGCTTCAACTGCTCCACATACCAGGCCGCCGACTGGTATTCGCGCCAGGCGGTCTCGCCGAAATCGAAGATGGTCCGCGTCCACGCCGACAGCGACGGCTGGATGTCGTCCAGACAGGCAAGCGCGGTCGCTTGCGCCGAGGTCACCGGTTTCTCCATGGCGGAAAGAAAGCAGTGAAGCGCCCCGCCAAAAAGTGATATGTTTTCCCGGCTCATGCAAATTCGGTTCACCTCTTGAGAATTCCCTCGACGCAGGCGCTGCGCGCCCTCGACAGTTTTGCCCGCCACGGCAGCGTCTGGCGCGCCGCTGACGAACTGCATCTGACCCGCAGTGCCGTCAGTCATCAGTTGCGCCTGCTCGAACGCGATCTCGGCTTCGATCTGCTCGAACGCATCGGCAAGGGCGTGGCGCTGACGCCACGCGGCCAACGCTATGCCAGCGACGTGCGCAAGGCGCTGACGGTGCTGGGCGACGCGGTGACACGCCATGCCGGCACCGGCATCGGCGGCTCATTCAGTGTCAGTTGTACGCCGGGTTTCGCCTCCCTGTTCCTGTGCACCCATATCGGCGAGTTCCGGCAGATGTACCCCGATGTCGCGCTGCGCATCCTGACGCCGCGCCGTCTCGACGACGTGAGCAATGCCGAGGCCGATGCCTTCATCGCCTTCGGCGTCGGCAATTGGCCGAACCGCGCGGTCGAGCTGTTGTGCGGGATCTCCTTTACGCCGCTGTGCAGCCCGACGCTGCTCAACAAGATCGGCGGCTTCTCCAAGCCGGCCGACGTGCTGCGCGCCAATCTCCTGCATCTCGGCGATACCGAGGACTGGGCGCGCTGGCTGGCGCTGTCCAAGGTCGAGAACCCCGACCCGGAAGGCGGCATCTTCTTTTCCGACATGAACCTGGTCTTTTCGGCGGCGATCGCCGGCCAGGGCATCGCCATGGGCGACGAGCTGACCAGCGGCCGGGCACTGAGCGAAGGCCGGCTGGTCCGCCCCTTCGACATAGCGATCAATTCACCGCGCTCGTATTTTCTGGTTTCCGAGCACGCCAAGGCGGCGCATCCGGTGCTGGAGGCGTTTGGGCGGTGGCTGAGATCGAAGCTGTCGGAGAACCAGCGTTAATCTCCCCCCTCGAGGGGGAGATGGCCGCGAAGCGGCCAGAGGGGGTCGGTCCAACTGGGCTCGGCCTGCTGCTGCAGAGGAGGTTGGCACTTCAAGCGAAGCGACCCCCTCTGTCGCCTTCGGCGACATTTCCCCCTCGAGGGGGGAGATTGGCGCATAGATGAATCAAATTTGCCGATCAGGCGAAAACTATTCGGTTGCGGTGAGCCGCCGCCCTGCCTACGATTTCGCCTACGCTAAGGAAAGGGCAGGATGCAGCAACCCGGCCGGGCCGCAGAGATCAAGGCAATCGGGATCGGCAAGAGCTTCGGCTCGTTCCGTGCGCTGGACGATCTGACGCTCGATATCGGCCGTGGCGAATTCCTCA
Source organism: Mesorhizobium sp. M0590 (assembly GCF_040320905.1). Classification (NCBI taxonomy): domain Bacteria; kingdom Pseudomonadati; phylum Pseudomonadota; class Alphaproteobacteria; order Hyphomicrobiales; family Phyllobacteriaceae; genus Mesorhizobium; species Mesorhizobium sp. M0590. Next base: position 184,466 of record NZ_JAMYQN010000013.1, on the reverse strand, counting down.
CCTTGCTCGGCCCCTCCGGTTCCGGCAAGACCACCTTCCTGATGATCCTTGCCGGCTTCATTCAGCCGACCGACGGTCGCCTTTACAGCGACGGCGTCGACATCACCGAGCGGCCGGCCGAGCAGCGTGCCGCCGGCATGGTGTTCCAGGGCTATGCGCTGTTCCCGCATATGAGCGTCGAGGCCAACATCGCCTTCCCGCTCAAGGTGCGCAAGAAACCGGCGGCCGAGATCAAACGCCGCGTCGGCGAAATGATCGAGCGCGTCGGGCTCAAGGGCCACGAGAAGAAACTGCCGTCGCAATTGTCCGGCGGCCAGCAGCAACGCGTGGCGCTGGCGCGGGCGCTGGTGTTCGAGCCGGGCGTACTTTTGCTCGATGAGCCGTTTTCGGCACTCGACAAGGGCCTGCGCGGCCAGATGCAGGCCGAGATGAAGCGGTTGCACCAGGAGACTGGCACCACCTTCGTCTTCGTCACCCATGACCAGAGCGAGGCGTTGGCGTTGTCATCTCGCGTCGCCATCTTCAACCATGGCAAATTGCTGCAGGTCGGCGCGCCGGACGAGGTCTACGACCGGCCGGACAACCGCTTCGTCGCCGAGTTCCTGGGCGAGATCAACATGCTGCCGCTGAAGGGCGTGCGCCCGGCCGACAATGGCTCGACGGGCCTCTGCGAAGACCGCGCGATCAGCATGCGCTGCAGGGCCGAGAAGGTCCGTGGCGATGCCATCCTGGCGATCCGGCCGGAATACATGTCGATCGCCCGCGAAGCCGCGGCAGGCGAGAACGGCATTGCCGCGACTGCCGTCGCCTCGACCTATCTCGGCGCTGCGACGCGGCTCGATCTGACGACGCGGCAAGGCGCCAAGGTGACGGTCTCGGTGCCGAACGAGGTCGCCGCCTCTGCCCTCAGCAAGGGCAATTCCGTCTGGCTGACCTGGCCCGCGGAGAAAGGCTTCCTCCTTCCGGATGGAGAGCAATGACGATCGGCGTGGCGAATTCGCCAAGCTGACATTCAGGAAATACCAACGACAAAAGGGGAACTGACATGACAAACCAAACCAAGAAAAATTCCATCGAGGCGCTATCCGCCAGGGCAGTGCGCGGCGAGATCTCGCGCCGGCAGTTCACGCAGCTGGCCGCATTGGTGCTGGCCGGCACGCCGATGCTGCTGCGCTCGACCGGCGCCGTTGCCGCGGCGAAGGAACTGGTGCTGGTCAACTGGGGCGGCGACGCCATCACCGCCTACGATGCGGCTTATGGCCAGGCCTTCACCAAGGAGACCGGCATCACCGTCAAGATGGACGGCTCCGGCCCGACCGAAGGCGCGATCGCGGCGCAGTTCAAGAGCGGCGCGCCGACCTGGGATCTGGTCGACGTCGATCCGTTCTCGGCCATCACGCTCGGCGCCCAAGGCATGCTGGAGCCGATCGACTATGCGGTCGTCGACAAGAAGAAGATGCGGCCGGGATTCGGCTGGGAGTACGCTGCCTCGACCTATTTCTTCTCCTACGTCATCGCCTACGATGCCGAGAAATACGGCAGCCAGGCACCGACCGGCATGGCCGACTTCTTTGACGTGGCAAAATTCCCCGGCAAGCGCTCGCTCTACAAATGGGGCGTGTCGAGCTGGGAAGCGGCACTGCTCGCCGACGGCATCGCGCCGGCCTCGCTCTACCCGCTCGACCTCAAGCGCGCGCATGACAAGATCGCCGCCTTCAAGGAAAACGTCGTCGCCTATTGGGGTGGCGGCGCCGAAAGCCAGAGCGTGCTGCTCAATGGCGAGGCCTCGATGGCGATCGTCTGGTCGACGCGGGCTTCGCTCATCGAGCAGGATTCCGGCGGCAAGATCAAGTTCATCTGGGACCAGGGCCTGATCTCGCCCGGCGCGCTCGCCGTGCTCAAGGGCAATCCCGGCGGCAAGGACGCGGCGATGAAGTTCATCGCCAGCACCCAGGACCCGGAGAAGGAACTCATCATGTTCGACAAGCTCGGCCAGGGTCCGGCCAACCCGGCCACCGATGCGCTGATCCCCGCCGACAAGAGGCGTATCAATCCGGTCGATCCCGAGAACATGAAGAAGCAGATTCCGCTCGACATGGATTGGTACGCCAAGAACTACGGGGCGGCACTCGACGAATACACGAAGATCATCTCCGCCTGACAAGCCGGGATAACCGGATGAGAGCATACCTCTCCGACAGGATGGGCGCGGCGCTGTTGATGGCGCCGCTGCTCCTCTTTCTTGTGCTGGCTTACGCCTGGCCATTCCTTGGCGTGGTTAAATGGAGCTTCACCCTGCCCACGCCGGGGCTGGGGCAGTACAATGCGCTGCTCACGGATCAGTTGGTGCAGTCGGTCTTCATCCGCACGCTGCGTATCGCCGCGATCGTGACGATCGTTTCGGTTGCCGCCGCCTACGCCATCACCGTTGTCTGGGTACGCGGCACGCCGGTGCAGCGCGTCGTGGCCGAGTTCTGCATCCTGGTGCCGTTCTGGATCTCGGTGCTGACGCGCGCCTTCGGCTGGGTGGCGCTTTTGTCCAATCGCGGCCTGATCAACACCTGGCTGCAGGCGGTCGGCTTCATCTCGGAGCCGCTGGCGCTGGTGCGCAACGAGTTCGGCGTTATCGTCGGCATGACGCATTTCCTCATCCCCTTCGCGGTGTTTCCACTGGCCTCTTCGATGCGAAGCCTCGACGACCGTGTGCTGCTGGCGGCGCGCGGCCTCGGCTCCAGCCGCATGCGCACCTTCTGGTCGGTATTCGTGCCGATGACCCGCTCCGGCATCATCGGCTCGGCGCTGATCGTCTTCGTCTTTTCGCTCGGCTTCTTCGTCACGCCGGCGATTCTCGGCGGCGGCCGCAGCGTGATGATCGCCGAGCTGATCTATCTCCGCATCTTCCAGAGCCCAGACTGGGGCCTGGGCGCGGCGATCAGCGTGGTGCTGGTGTTATTCGTCGGCGCGCTGATGGCGCTGCTTTTCCGCTATATCAGGCCGAAGCAGTTGGTGTAGCGCGATGCCGACCTACCGCCCCGGTCCCGTCTCGCTGATCCTCGCCGCCCTGGTCGCGCTATTCCTGCTGTTGCCGCTGCTCGCCGTCATCCCGGTATCGCTGACGCCGAGCCGCATGCTGGCGATGCCGTCGGGCGAACTGTCGCTGCGCCATTACCAGGCGCTGATCGAGGATCCGCGCTGGATCAATTCGATCCTGCTCTCGATCAGGATCGGCATAGTCAGCAGCGCCTTTTCCACGGTGCTGGCACTGTGCTTCAGCCTCGGCGTCTGGATGTTCCAGCCGCGCTTCACCGCCGCTCTCGTCGGCTTCGTGCTGCTGCCAATGGTGGTGCCGCCGGTGGTCTCGGCAATCACGCTCTATTTCCTGCTGACCTCGATCTCGGGGTTCTCGTCGTTCTTCGGCTATGACACCTGGCTGGGTGTCGCCATGGCGCATGCGGTGATGACGGTGCCCTTCGCCACGGTGCTGATCCTGGTGTCGCTTAGCCAGCTCGACCGCCGCATCGACCTCGCAGCCCGCGGCCTCGGCGCGACCGTGTGGGAGCGCGCCACCCGCATCATCATGCCCAACATCAAGTTCGGCATCGTCACCGCAGCACTGCTGTCCTTCGTGCTGTCCTGGGAAGAGATCGGCGTCACCCTGTTCATCACCTCGGTCAACGCCATCACGCTGCCGCGGCTAATGTGGATGGGCCTGCGCGACAACATCGACCCGGCGATCGCAGCGCTCTCGGTGATCCTGATCGTCATCACCGTGCTGGTGCTTGTGGCGCGAAGCGTCGTGGTCAGGCTGCGCGCGGCGCAGTAGACGCCGCCTCACGCCGTGGTGACTGGCGCGAATGAAACCTTGGGCTACGATTTTCGTTATAGATGGTTCAACAGGTCGAAGGCCCCGCCATGAACCAAGGATGGTTTGCCAAGCCGGTTGCGGTTGCGGTCGGCATCGTGGGAGATATCCGCAACATTTCCAACGCACGGCAGGCTGTCGCGTTGCTGGAAGCCCACTGGCGTGACACCGGCAGCGCCAAACACGGGGTGGCACTGCGCACATGCCGCCGCGCCATGAGCGACGACCGCTGGACCGAAGCCGCCAGGAACGCATTCGTCGAGGCCGCGCGGGAGGCGCATGTCCTGGTCGAGCGCGCCGTCGAACCGGAGAACCGGTCCAGGCAGGCAGGACCGTGATCGATTTTTGAGAGCTCGGTGGTTCGGCGGATTTATTGCATCTCAGGCAGCATGCAACCTTGGAACGGCGCTGACGTCGACCTCGCGCTCCGCATGCCAGGCATCATAGGCAGCCTGCATCCTGAGCCAGATCGCGGCGCCGTCGCCGAACATCTTTCCAAGACGGGCAGCGACAGCCGGCGACACCGGCTTCTTTTCGCGGATGATGTCATAAAGCTGCTGGCGCGAGATTCCGAGCAGATTGGCGATTTCCACCTTGGTCTTTCCGGTTGCCGGGATAATGTCGTCGAGTAGCGCCCCAGGGTGGGATGGGCAGCGCTCCATCGGACGCATCGGCTCATACACGCTCATAATCGATTCTCCAATCTAAGCCGTCTCAATGGTACTGTTCGAAATCGACGCGGGCAGCATCATTGGCGTCGAATTCGAATGTGATGCACCACGGCCCGTTGACATGCACCGTGTAGCGGGTCGGGTTAAAGCCCTCCAAAGCGTGGAAGTCGAAGCCGGGCAGGTCCATGTCATCAGGCCTTTCCGAGACTTCCAAGCGGTCAAGACGGACAAGGATGCGCTTATGCATCTTGGCGTCTATCTTTCCGGTCTTTCCGGTTTGAAAGAGGTCCGCCAGCGCCTTGTGCTTGAACGACTTGATCATGCAACATGTAAGCATATTGCTGACGCGGGTCAAGCAGGTGTAAGCAAATGATTTACAGAATGGTCCAGCCAATCGGAGGCAATAGCTACGCCCGCTGGATGCTGAGCCGGGCCAGCCGAATACCTGGCGGACCTATGTCACGGCATTATCCGCTATCCCATGGCGTGGCGAATAGTCTTGGACAGGCGGCTCAAAAATGCCGGCCTCGACGATGCGTCGAGCTTCCACGACAGCACTGCCGTCGCCATTTTCCGCGGCAACAGCCCGACCGACAGGAACCAGGCGGCAAGGATGGCGCGCCGCCGCAAGGATGCGGTCATTTCGAGGCTGGCGACGGCGCCGGCCGCCCCGAGCGCCAGCCGGGAATCATCGGCCACGGGGTGTCGGCCGCTGTCGGCGCAGAGCGACGCCAGCCGCTCTTCCAGGTGGACCGGATCGTGGCGGACAGCATCCGACGGCACGATGGTCAGGCCGATCCCCGAGGCCTGGTCCGACAGCGCCTGCATGCGGCGGAAATCGTGGGTTACCCGCCAGCGTGCCCGCTCGGCGAGCTTTTCACCGAAGACTGAATGGTTGGCGCCGTGGATCCGGTAGGCGCCGAGGCATTCGTCGATCGATTGGACATGCCCGTACATCGGCGCCAGCGTTGCCAGATAGCCGTCGGCGCCCTGGCGGAATTCCGGCTCCGGTATCGGCATGATCGATTCGAGCGTTGCGCGGTCAAAGGCCAGCCCGCTGGTCACTGTCGTCTGATAGCGGCCCTTGTGCAGGAGTTTCGGCATGACGTCACCGCTGTCGAAAGGCAATTCGGGCGGCGGAAAGACATCCTTGATGCGTTGCCCCTCGTCGACGATATGCAGTCTGGACTGGACCTGAGCGGTTGCCTCGTCCCAGGTTTCGACAATGGTGGAGACGGCGGTTGGATAAAGATAATCGTCGGCGTCGAGGAACAGGACGATCTTGCCCGAGCTCGCCGCGAAGCCGGTGTTGAACGCCGCCGCGTGTCCGCCATTTTGCGCCCGCGGGCATGCGAGGATCTCGTCGCGATAGGATTCCATGATTGTCGTGGAATTGTCCTGCGATGCATCGTCGACGACGACGACTTCGACATCCGCGTAGTCCTGCTCGAGGGCGCTGTCGATGCTGCGTTTGAGGAACCGCGCATAGTTGTAGTTCGGGATGATGATGGATACCGGAATGACAGGCTGCATCGCGTTTGACCTCGCATCTTGCTTTGGTTCGGCAAAGGCCCTCATGGGCCTGCCCCTCTTCAAGTGCCCCTCTTCAGGCGCGACGAGTTCCCCTCAGAAAAGCTTGCGCTTTCCACCAGGAGACGGGTCACGTTTCGCTTGCGACTTCGCAGTGAGGCCGCCATTGCCTTCGAGGGCTGCCGCCATAGTCAGAACGCGGTCGGCAGCAAAAGCTCCGACGGTTCGGCAAGGATGATGTTGCAAACCGAGCCCGACGGAAATGTCTCGCCTCGCGATCAGGTCGGGAGCGAAGCGGACGGTGCCATGAAGGCACGGCGGATACTGGCCTGCAAATGCGGCTGGAACAAGCCCCGCATCGAAAATAGCGCCACTTCAGGTTGCGTTTCAGGCGGCATGCCGCGACCGCCGCCGCTGTTGCCCCGAAGCCGGCGAACCGCCTCCGGGGCCTTGTGGTCATGTGGCCTAGACGGTCAGGCGGCCTGCAAACCCGGCAGCGACAGGTCGACTTCCTCCGGCAAGTCGCCGGCCATGGCGGCGGCAAACTTCGTCTGGTCGAGTTCTCCCTCCCAGCGTGCCACCACCACTGTCGCCACCGCATTGCCGATGAAGTTGGTCAGCGCCCGGCATTCCGACATGAAGCGGTCGACGCCGAGGATCAGCGCCATGCCGGCGACCGGCACGGTGGGGACGACCGAAAGCGTCGCCGCCAGGGTGATGAAGCCGGCGCCGGTGATGCCGGCGGCCCCCTTGGAGCTCAGCATGGCGACGGCGAGCAGCAGGATCTGGTCGCCGTAGGTGAGCGGCGTGTCGGTCGCCTGCGCGATGAACAGCGCCGCCAGCGTCATATAGATGTTGGTGCCGTCCAGATTGAAGGAATAGCCGGTCGGGATGACCAGGCCGACCACCGAGCGGTTGCAGCCGGCGCGCTCCATCTTGGCCATGAGGCCCGGCAATGCCGCTTCCGAGGACGAGGTGCCAAGCACCAGCAGCAGCTCTTCCTTGATGTAGCGGATCAGCGCCAGGATCGAGAAGCCGTTGTAGCGGGCAACCGCGCCGAGCACCACCAGCACGAACAGCAGCGCGGTCAAGTAGAACGTGCCGATCAGCATGGCGAGATTGGCGATCGAGCCGATGCCGTATTTGCCGATCGTGAAGGCCATGGCGCCAAACGCGCCGATCGGTGCGGCCTTCATCAGGATGGCGACGAGGCGGAAGATCGGCGTGGTCAGCGCCTGCAGGAAATCGACAACCGGACGGCCGCGATCGCCGACCAACGCCAGGGCGACGCCGAACAGCACCGAGAAGAACAGCACCTGCAAAATGTCGCCCTGCGCGAAGGCGCCGGTGATGGTGTCAGGGATGATGTTCATCAGGAACCCGACGATGGTTGTGTCGTGCGCCTTCTCGGCATACGCCGCCACCTTGGCGGTATCGAGCGTCGCTGGATTGATGTGCATGCCGGCGCCGGGCTGGACGACATTGGAGACGACCAGGCCGACGACCAGCGCCAGCGTCGAGAACACCAGGAAATAGATCATCGCCTTGCCGGCGACGCGGCCGACCTTCTGCAGGTCGGAAACACCGGCGATGCCGGTCGCCACGGTCAGGAAGATCACCGGCGCGATCACCATCTTCACCAGCTTGATGAAGGCGTCGCCGAACGGCTTCATCGCCTCGCCGGTTTCGGGATAGAAATGGCCGAGCAGCACGCCGGCGGCGATCGCCGCGAGCACCTGCACATAAAGATGCCGGTATAAGGGAAGTTTGCCGCGCGGCTCGGCGGCAGCGATTGCTGTCTGCATGACGTCCTCCATGGCGCCCCGATCGAAAGCTCGACTCCCCGGGGCAGTTGTTTTGAGACCAGCAGCCTCGCGACTGCTGAATTCGTGTTTGCAACAGCCGTGCCAGATACGCAGAAGAGTGCTTCAGCATTGATTTTATTGAGCATTCGCAAACGTCCGCACTGCCGGACGCATGGTCAAGTGCGACTCTCCGCATAGGTCGAATTGTGTTTTGTGCGAGTTCATGCACAAATGGGCGATGCTGCAACGCCCCGCCGGTGCCTTGTCTTCGACGCCCGAGCAACTCGCCAGGCGGGCGCGCCGAGCCTGGCTGCTGTTTGCGGCCGTCGCCCTGCTGATCGTCACCGCAGCGCTCTACGGCGCCGGCCTCTACGGCCGCACCGCCGAGGTCGAGACCCTGGCGGCGCAGGGGCGTACCGACGCCAATCTGAAGGTCGCGCTGCTGCGCGCCGTGCTCGAAAGCCCGCGTGCCCTGCCCCTGCTATTGTCCGCAGACCAGCAAGTGCGTGACGCGCTGACGCAGAAAAATGCCGCGGCAATCGATGTGCTGAACCGCAAGCTCGAGGGGCTGGTCTCCGGCACCAAGGCGTCGGTACTCTATGTCGTCGGCACCGATGGACTGGCGATCGCCTCCAGCAACTGGCGCGAGCCGATCAGCTTCGTCGGCAATGACTACCGTTTCCGCGATTATTTCTCCGGCGCGATGCAGGCTGGAACCGCCGAGTATTTTGCGCTCGGCAATGTCAGCAAGCGCCCTGGCCTCTACATTTCGCGGCGCGTCGGCGACACAGACGCACCGCTCGGCGTCGTCGTCGTCAAGATGGAGTTCGACCAGCTCGAAGCCGACTGGCGCGAGGCAAACCGCCCGGCCTATGTCAGCGACGAGAATGGCGTCGTGCTGATCACCAGCGTGCCGTCCTGGCGTTTCATGACAACCGCACCGCTGGCCGCACCTAAGCAAGCCGCGATCCGCGACAGCCAACAGTTCGGCGACGCGCCGCTTGTGCCGTTGCCGATCAAGCACCCGCGGGCGCTCAGCCCGGATGTGTCGATCGTCCACGCGGTGACACCCGGCGGCAGCGACGCGGAGTATCTCAGCCTTTCCACGACGGTTCCTTCGACCCCCTGGCGGCTCGACTATCTTGTCCCGGTCGAAGCGCCGATCGCCGCCGCCGTCCGCGAAATGCGGCTTCTTGCGCTCGGCGTCGTCGTCCCGCTGCTCGGCCTTGCCGCGTATCTGTTGTGGCGCCGGCAGTCGGCGCAGATGCGGATTGCCGCTGAACAGGCGGCCCGCACCGAACTCGAACGCCGCGTCGTCGAACGCACCGAGGATCTAAGCCAAGCCCGCGACCGGTTGCAGGCCGAGATCACCGGCCACCGCAACACGGAGGCAAAACTCCAGGTGGTGCAGCAGGATCTGGTCCAGGCCAACCGCCTCGCCATCCTCGGCCAGGTCGCGGCCGGTGTCGCCCATGAGATCAACCAGCCGGTCGCCACCATACGCGCCTATGCCGACAATGCCCGCACCTTCCTCGACCGCAAGCAGACCGGGCCGGCCGAGGAAAACCTCGGCGCTATCGCAGCCCTTACCGAACGCATCGGCTCAATCACCGAGGAGTTGAAGGCATTTGCCCGCAAGGGCCGCACCGCCGCCGAGCCTGTCGAATTGCGCGGCGTCGTCGAGGGCGCCGTCATGCTGTTGAGAAGCCGCTTTGCCGGCCGGCTCGACGCATTGGCCATCGACCTGCCGCCGCCGAGCCTCAAGGTCATGGGCAATCGGGTGCGGCTAGAACAGGTGCTGATCAACCTCTTCCAGAACGCGCTCGAAGCACTCGACGGCCGCGACGACGCTCATGTGCAGGTGTCGGTCGAGGAGACCGCGGACGGCGTGACGGTCGGCGTGTCCGATAACGGACCCGGCATTCCACCCGCGATCCTCAAATCGCTGTTCACGCCATTCAACACCTCCAAGGAAAAAGGCCTTGGCCTTGGCCTCGTCATCTCGAAGGACATCGTCGCCGATTATGGCGGCCGCATCGAGGTCTCAAGCGACGACAGCGGCACCCGCTTCACCATTCATCTCCAGACAGCAGCGTAAGCCATCATGACGAACGATAATGCCGCGCCGGTGATCCTGATCGACGACGACCGCGATCTCCTCAAGGCCACCGTGCAGACGCTGGAGCTTGCCGGCTTCTCGGTCTCCGCCTTTGCGGTGGCGGCCGAGGCGCTGGCCGGGCTCGACGCCGGTTTTACCGGCGTCGTGGTGTCGGATATCCGCATGCCTCAGATCGACGGCTTGCAGCTTTTCAATCGCATCCTGCGGCTGGATGCCGACATTCCCGTCATCCTCGTCACCGGCCACGGCGACATCGCCATGGCCGTCAAGGCGATCAAGGACGGCGCCTACGACTTCATCACAAAGCCCTTCGCCGCCGACCGGCTGGTACAGAGCGTGCGCCGCGCAGCGGAAAAGCGCCGCCTGGTGATGGAGAACCGCGCCTTGCGCGAGGCGGCCGGAGAGGCGCAGGACGGCCTGCCGCTGATCGGCCAGACGCCGGCGATGGACAGGCTGCGCCGCACACTACGCCAGATCGCCGACACCGACGTCGATGTGCTGGTGACCGGCGAGACCGGCTCTGGCAAGGAGGTGGTGGCAAGCCTTCTGCATCGCTGGAGCCGCCGCGCGAAGGGCAATTTCGTCGCGCTGAATTGCGGCACGCTGCCGGAGACCGTCATCGAGAGCGAGTTGTTCGGCCATGAGGCCGGCGCCTTCACCGGCGCGCAGAAGAAACGGATCGGCCGCATCGAGCACGCCAGCGGCGGCACACTGTTCCTCGACGAGATCGAAAGCATGCCGGTCTCGACACAGGTGCAGATGCTGCGCGTGCTGGAGATGCGCGAGGTCACCCCGCTCGGCACCAACGAGGTGCGGCCGGTGGATCTGCGCGTCGTCGCCGCCGCCAAGGTCGATCTCGGCGATCCGCGCCAGCGCGGCGCCTTCCGCGAGGACCTCTACTACCGGCTCAACGTGGTGACGATCTCGATCCCGCCACTGCGCGAACGCCGCGACGACGTCGCCCTGCTGTTCTTCTACTTCGCCGAGCGCGCCGCCGCCCGTTTCCACCGCCAGGTGCCGGCAGTGCCGGCTTCGGTGCATCGCCATCTGAGCGACCATGACTGGCCGGGCAATGTGCGCGAACTGGCGCATTTCGCCGAGCGGTTCGTGCTTGGGTTGGAGGAAGGCGCCGAAGCACAACCCCCTGCCCTGACCGAATCGAACGCCGCCATGAAGCTGCCGGAGCGGCTGGAGCGCTACGAGGCCGACATCATCCGCGAGACGCTTGGCAGCAACGACGGCGACGTCAGGCGCACGATCGAAGCGTTGGGGATTCCGCGCAAGACCTTCTACGACAAGCTCCAGCGCCACGGCATCGTGCGCAGCGATTTTTCCCGGTAATCGCCGCCGGGCCTCGACCGAGCGGCTCGGCTATTTGGCGTCGTGGAAGATGATGCCGACAGTGTGGCGCATGCCGGAGCGAAGCCGGCTGACGCCGTGCCTGAGATTGACGCGGTAATTGCCCTTGCTGCCCTGGACCGGTCGATTGTGGACCGCGAAAGCGACCGCATCGCCCTGGCGCAGCGGCACCACCTCGGCGCGGCTCTGCATGCGCGGACGCTGCTCGGTCAGCACGAACTCGCCGCCGGTGAAATCCTTACCTGGTTCCGACAACAGGATCGCCACCTGCAGCGGGAAGGCAAGATCGCCGTAGAGATCCTGGTGCAGGCAGTTGAAGTCGCCGGGAACATATTGCAGCAGGAGCGGCGTCGGCCGCGTCTGGCCCTGCTCGTGGCATTGCTCGAGGAACGCGGCGTGTTCGTCGGGATAGCGCTGCGCAATACCCATGCGCTCGTTCCAGTCGTTGGCGACCGCGGCCAGGCGCGGATAGAGCGCGGTGCGCAAGCCGCCGATCAAGTCGGGCAAGGGATAGCGGAAATAGCGGTACTCGCCTTTGCCGAAGCCATGCCGCGCCATATGGACATGGCTGCGGAAATGGCTCTCGTCCGAATAAAGTTCGGCAATCTGCCGGCACTCCTGCGGCGTCAGCAGCTTTTCCATCACCGCGCAGCCATAGCCGCTCAGCTCATCGGCCAGCTTCCGCCAGTCATATCCGGCAACGCGCACCTCCGCCGATTTCACCGCCGCTTTCGCGCCTATCGAATGGATGGTCATGGCTTCGCCTCCTGTGGCTTCTCTGTCATTGAGATGGGTGAAACGGCGCGCGCGGACCACCCGTTTCTTGCCGGGTGAACTCGTTAGCGATTGTCTCGGGGATTTCGTTGAATACAATGCAGCGGGGCTTGCCGCGATGGGGGGTGATTTGATCGGACGGGTTCGACAAAGGGACGGGGCAGTCCGGCAATTCCTCGTTTGCCTCGTCGTCATGCTGGTCTCGGCGCTCCCGGCCTTGTCCGCCAGCAGCGACTGCGTCAGCGACGATGAGGTCGATCCGGCGGTGCGGATTCCCGCCTGCACGCGCATGATCGAGGATGCGACAGAGCCCGTCGAAAACCGCGGTATTGCCTATTTTAAGCGCGGCAATGCCCTGACGGAACGAGGCGACTATGACCGCGCGATCGCCGACTACAGCGCGTTCATCGGCATCGCACCGACCGTCGCCAGCGGCTACTACAACCGGGGCATCAGCTGGGTCTTCAAGGGCGGCTACGACAAGGGCATCGCCGATCTGGACAAGGCGATCAGCCTGGACCCGAAATATGGCGATGCCTACTACAACCGCGGCGTCGCGTGGACCTTCAAGGGCGAGGACGACCGGGCTTTGGCCGACTATGACAGGGCAATCAGCCTCAATCCGGGAGACGGCAGAAATTACCACAATCGCGGGCTGATCTGGTCACGCAAAGGCGACGACGACCGCGCGATAGCCGACTTCGATCGGGCCATCAGGCTCAACCCGAACGACGCCGGTTCCCTGAATGGCCGAGCCGATGCGTTGACCGGCAGGGGCGAAGAGGAGCGCGCGCTGGCCGACTATGACAAGGTGATCAGCCTCGATCCGAAAAACGCGCATGCCTACTACCGGCGCGGCAACGCCCGGCTGATGGCCGGCGATTTTGACGGCGCCATCGCCGACTACAACCAAGTCATCAGCCTCGATCCGAACGATGAGAGCATCTGGTTCAACAGAGGGGTGGCCTGGTCAGGCAAGAGCGACAATGACCACGCCATCGCCGACTACGACAAAGCGATCAGCCTCGATCCGAAAGACCCCAAAGCGTACTTCAATCGAGGTATCGCCTGGGCTAGCAAGGGAGACAATGATCGCGCCATCGCCGACTACGACCAGGTAATCAAGCTCGACCCGAAACAAGCCCTCGCATATAATAATCGGGGCTTGGCCTGGGTGGCAAAGGGGAACGATATTCGCGCCTTCGCGGACTACAGTCGCGCAATCGATATCGACCCAACACTTGCCATCGCCTACAGCAACCGAGGCTTTCTCTGGAACAAGCGAGGTGAGTACGATCGGGCCATCGCCGAATACGACCGGGCGATTGGTCTCGATCCGAAAAATGCAAGAATTTACCACAACCGTGGCATTGCCTGGATGGGAAAGGCCGGCGATGGTCGCGCCATTGCTGACTTCGATCAGGCGATCCTGCTCGATCCGAATTATCCGTACAGCTACTCAAACAGGGGTGTTCTTTATTTCTATTCCGGCTCGCTGGCCAAGGCGCAGGCTGACTTTGAAAAGGCGGCCGCTCTCGAGCCCGACTACGCCTATTTTGCCATGTGGCTGGATATTGTTGAGCGACGCAACGGCGCGGCGAGCCATTTGCGGGAGGCAGCTTCCAAGCTCGACATGACGAAGTGGCCAGCGCCTGTGGTTCGAATGCTGCTTGGCGAAAAGACGCCCACCGCGACATTGAACGACGCCGATGACCCGGACCCAGCCAAGAAACACGGCAAGTTTTGCGAGATCGGTTTCTACGGCGCGGAACTCAGCCGGCTCAAAGGGCAACGCGATCAGGCCCTATGGCTTTACAGGCATACCATCAGCCATTGTCCAAAGAATTTTATCGAATACCGTGCCGCCAACGCTGCGTTACGCGAGTTGGGTGTTTCGCCGTAACTCTGCCCGACGGATGTTCGTTTGCTAAGAAGACTGATCCGAACACGATAGAGGTGCATTCTGCCAGACTGATCCAAGCCGGCCGGCGTCCATATGTCAGGAGCCTTCGCCAGCGCGATTCCGGTTTTCACTGGCCCGCGCTAGACTGGCAGCAACCGTAACCGGACTGCCCCCGGCATGATCGTCCAGACCTGCATCAATGGCGCGCGCAGCGCCGATTTCCACCCGCGACTGCCGCTTGATCCCGAAGCCATGGCGCGCGACGGTGCCACCTGCGTCGCCGCCGGTGCCGCCGAACTGCATGTTCATGCCCGCGGGCTGGACGGTCGCGAAAGCCTGGCTCCGGCGGCGATGGATCGGACGGTGCTGGCGCTCCGCCGCGCCTGCCCTGGAACGCTGATCGGCGTGTCGACAGGGGCCTGGATCGAGAATGACGATGCGCGCACGCTGGCCGCGATCGCCGCTTGGAGCGAACTGCCCGACTATGCCTCGGTCAATCTCAGCGAAGACGCCGCGCCCGCTATCATGGAGCGTCTGCGCCAGCGCGGCATTGGCATCGAGGCGGGGCTTGCCTCCGTCGCCGACGCCGAACGCCTGGTGAGCCTCGACCATGGCAAACGCGTGCTGCGGATCCTGATCGAAATCTCCGAGCAGGAGCCGGACGCTGCGCTGGAGATCAGCGACGATATCGCTGCCGTGCTCGACGGCGCCGGAATGCGCCGGGCAATCCTGCTGCACGGCGCCGACGCCACGGTCTGGCCTTTCGTGCACCGGGCGGCGGAACGCCGTTGGTCGACGCGCGTCGGACTGGAAGACGGCAAGGAGCTCCCTGATGGAACAGTAGCATCTAGTAACGCTGCGCTGACAGCGGCAGCCGTCGCTATCTTCGAGTCCAGCCGTTAGCGCGGGAACGGCCAATCTCCTCTTCACTGGGGAGATGCCAAGTTTGGCAACGAGGCAGGCCAAAGTCGGCCGAGCATAAGTGTGGCGGCACGCTATATCAATAAAACTTATCTAAAACTTTACGTGTTAATTAAACCAACAATTAATCGGCACATCAACGATCACGTATGTTAATGCTCTCCTGCACCGGGGACCATTTTTTGATGAACATCATTCCACAGAATGATCACGCTGCGCCGCGTCGGATTCAACAGTATACATCGATACAGGTACTGCGGGGGCTGGCAGCTCTCATGGTTGTTATCTATCATCTTCCGGCCGCGCTGGGCATGCTCGATCTGCGTATTCCCGTTCTAAACAGCGGCGTCGACCTGTTTTTCGTCATTAGTGGTTTTGTAATGGTTCTCTCGACAGAGAACAGACGCGCCGACCACCGTGCTTTTTTGATGCAGCGCTTCACGCGCGTCGTTCCGTTCTATTGGGTTATGACCTTCCTTATGGTCGCCGCACTTTGGTTGTTTGCCGGTCGTGCAGTGTTTCTTGAGCAGATAACCAATAGCCTGCTTTTCATAGCCTATCTCGATACGGTCACAGGCTATGTCCAACCGGTGCTTGGCGTGGGTTGGACGCTCAATCTGGAAATCCTGTTTTACATTCTGTTCGCGGCGACTATGCGTTTCGGCACGCTGACGCAAATGGCCATGGTCGGCGTTGTCTTTGCAACCGCCGTAGCGGCGCGCATCGTCTTCAAACCCGCCGCCGACACTGTGCTGTTTTTCTATACCACGCCAATCCTGTTTGAGTTCCTTGCCGGCATGGCGCTCGGCCACCTGGTCGGCAGACTGGCGCGTTTGCCTACCGTCCTGGGTGTCTCGGCGCTCGTGTTCGCCATCGTGTCCATGCTGGTGATGGTACTTGGCTTCAACTTGCCGCGAACCCTTGCTCAGGGAATCCCGGCCTTGATCCTTGTCGCCGGTTGCATCAGCCTGGAAAGCTACTTCCGGCTTTTTGCTCCTCGCCTGCTGGCAAGGTTGGGCGATGCCTCCTACTCTCTCTATCTGACGCATCCTATCGTGCTGCTTGCGACCGCTCCTGTCGTTGCAAGCGCCAATCTGTCACCATGGCTTGCAGGCGCGGTTATTGTCACCGCCTGCATTGCCGTCTGCCTGGCCAGCTACAGTTTTATTGAAAAGCCGCTTTTGGCCATATTGCGGATGAGCCGTTCCGCCCATCAGGTGAAGGCACAATGAGTTGCGGCTGCGCCCCCACCAACTTGGTCGGCGTGCTATGGAGGTGCGTTGCACCTCTTGCGCACCCTCGAATACAGCGCGTCCCGAACGGCGCTGTCCCGCCAGCCTCAAACCGGCGGCGCTGAACCTCCAAAGGTATCCTGAACACAAAAAAACCGCCTCGGCGGGCGGGTCGTCGGTGTGAATCAGCACCATACCCAAATTAGTAGCATAGCTGCCGGCACAAAGCAAGAACAAAATGTGGCGACATCGACGAAACTGCCGATAGGCACAGCGGCACGGCGGATGACATGGCTCTTGCCGTTGTTAAAAATCTCTCATAAGGTATTTTCATATAAGAAAGAAAATACGATCGTTTCTTTCCATTTATGAAAGCCTGAGCGTTTGCGGGAACATCTCGATCAGACCGACCGGCGACTGGTCAAGCTGCTGTCGCAAGATGCGCAGCTTGGCGTCAACCGCCTCGCCGAGAAGATGGCGATCTCGGTGCCGACGGTGCGCATGCGGCTGCGCAACCTGCTCGACCGCAACCTGCTCAAGATCGTCGGGCTGCTCAACCTGACCGAACGCCCCGAACTGATCTCGGCGATCGTCGGCATCAATGCGCAAGGGCGCGGCCGGGCACGAGAACTGGCGCAGCGCATCTCCGAACTGCCTTTCGTGAACTCGGCCGCCGTCGTCACCGGGCGCTTCGACATCATCGTCGACGTGACCGTGGCCGGCGATGTCGCCGATCTCTACCGCGTCACCAGCGAGTTGATCCCCGGCGCCGGCGAGCCGGGCGAGGTCGTGCGCAGCGAAACCTTCGTCGTCATGGCGTCCTGCAACAAATGGGTCAGCCTGCCGGAAGGCTGCTGGTCGGACGAGACGCGGAAGGAAATGGCATGAAGATCGCGGTTCTCGGCGGCCTCGGCCTGCAAGGCCGGGCGGCGATCGCCGACCTCGTTGCCAGCGACGGCGTCGAGCAAGTGGTCTGCCTCGACACCGCAACCGACGGCGCTGCGCGACTTGGCGGCCTGACCGACCTTGCCCGGGTGCGTTTCGTCGTGCCGGAGGGCGCGATCGGCCCAGCATTGGCCGATGTGATGAAGGACGTCGACGCGGTCATCGACCTGTTGCCGCAACCGCTGATGCGCGAGGCGGTGCAGGCGGCGATCGCCACGCGCACGCCGCTGGTCACCACCAATTACGGCAAGGCCATCGGCGACCTCGCGCCCGAGGCCGAAAAGGCCGGCGTTTCGATCGTGACCGAATGCGGGCTCGACCCCGGCATCGACCTTGTGCTCTACGCGCGCGCCGCAAGCCAGTTCGACACCATCACCGCGATCGATTCCTACTGCGGCGGCATTCCCGAGCCGAAAGCGGTGGTCGAGCCGCTGCGCTACAAGGTGAGCTGGAATTTCGACATGGTTCTGGCCAGCCAGAATCGCGACAGCGTGCTGGTCGAGGACGGCAAGCGGGTCGATGTGCCGGCCGCCCGCCAGCACGACAATCGTTTCATCCACGAGATCGAGGTGGCGGGGCTGGGCAGGCTGGAAGCCTTCCCCAATGGCGACGCGCCGCATTATGCCGGCATGCTCGCCGCCGCCAAGGGACTGCAGCGCTCCGGCCGCTATTCGCTGCGCTGGCCCGGCTGGTCGGCGTTCTGGGCGCCGCTGAAGCAGCTCGGCTTCCTGTCCGAGGACAAGGTGCCCGGCACCGGCGTCAGCCCACGCGAATTCCTCGGCCGGCTGCTTGGCCCGCAACTGCAATATGGCGCGGACGAAAAGGACCTTTGCGTCATGCGCAACGTCTTTGTCGGCAGCGAAGGCGGCCGCCGCAAGACGGTGACCTCAGAGCTGGTCATCGAGCGCGACCTCGCCTCCGGCCTGTTCGGCATGAGCCTTGGCGTCGGCTATCCCGCCAGCATCGTGGCGCAGATGCTGGCACGGCGCGAGATCGCCGCGCCCGGCCTGCTCAACCCGCTGCTGCATGTGCCGGATGGCCGCTTCCTCGATGAGCTGGCCAAGCGCGGCATCAATGTCGCCGAAACGGTGAGCTGGGATTGAAGATTTTCGAACGGTGGTTGCCGCCGGCAACGGCGCCGCCGCTCAAAAGGCACCCCAAGGGGGTGAAACGACAAGTGGAACAACAAACGACAACAAGGAGGAATGCCCAAATGAACATTGCCAAGCTTTTCATCGCCGGACTTGCGCTCGCCGGCCTTACCGCTGCCGCCAGTGCGGGAACGCTCGACGAGATTACCAAGCGCGGTGAGTTGCGCGTTGCGGTGCAGACGCAAGGCCCGCCCTTCTCGCTGGTGGGTGCCGCCGGCGAACGCACCGGCAGTTCGGTCGAACTCGCCGAACTGATGGCCAAGGAAATGGGCGTCAAGATCACCTTCCTCGACTTCGACTGGGACGGCCTGATCCCGGCGCTGCTGTCGGGCAAGGCCGATCTTCTGGTCGCCGACATGACCCCGACACTGGCGCGTGGAATGAAGGTCGCCTTCACCAAGCCTTACATGTACACGGGCAGCACAGTCTTCACCAAGGCTGGGACCGCCTTCAAGTCCACCGAGGACTGCAAGGCCAAGGGCACCAAGATCGCGGTGCTACTCGGCGCCACCGGCGAGAAGGAAGCCAAGGCCGCCTTCCCCGATGCCGATATCAAGAGCTACAAGGGCGGCGGCCCGCTGCTGCTCGACGCCGTCAACAACGGCCAGGCCGATTGCGGCGTCAACGACGTCTCGGCGGTCAAGGGCCAGTCAACCGCTTACCCGGCCGGCAGCTTCATCATCATGCCGGACATGCTGTCGAAGGAGCCGCTGGCCTTCGCCACGCGCTATGACGAGCAGGACCTGCTGGTCTGGATGAACCTGTTCCTCGACCAGGTCAGCCTCGACGGCCGCCTGCAGAAGAACCTCGATTACTGGGTGAATTCCGACGCCTGGAAGAAGGATCACTGAGTAGAGTGAATGGTGAATGGTGAATGGTGAATAGTGAGTAGGGAATAGGGAGCAGAGAAGAGCTACTCGCTACTCGCTACTCGCTACTCGCTACTCGCGTACGCCTTACTCACTACTCACTACTCACTACTCACTACTCACTATTCACTATTCACTATTCACCATTCACTATTCACATTCACCGCCCCACCATGCTCGAAAACTTCAGCTTCCGCACCATCGTCGAATATCTGCCCCTGTTCGGGCAGGGCCTCGTCACGACCGTGTGGCTGTCTGTCCTCTCCTTTGCCGGCGCGCTCGCCGTCGGCATCGTGCTCGCCGCCATGAACCTGCAGCGCGGCCGGCTGTTCCGCGTCCCGGCCAAGGCCTATATCGACGCGGTGCGCGCCACGCCGCTGCTGGCGCAGCTTTATTTCCTCTATTTCGGCCTGCCGCGGCTCGGCTTCGTCCTGCCCGAGCTCGTCGTCGGCATCTTAGCCCTGTCGCTGAACAGCGGCGCCTACGTCGCCGAGATCATCCGCGCCGGCATCCTGTCGATCCCGCGCGGCCAGGTGGAGGCCGGCGTCGCTTCGGGCATGACCTATGTCCAGCGCATGCGCCTCGTCATCCTGCCGCAGGCGTTCAAGGTGACGATCCCGCCGCTGCTCGGCCAGGCGATCGTGCTGGTCAAGGATTCCGCCCTACTGTCGCTGATCTCGGTCGCCGAATTGACGCGCGCCGGACAATTGCTCGCCTCCGACCGCTTCATGCCGGCCGAGGGTTTCATCACCATCGCCGCCTTCTACCTGCTGCTCTATTACGGGCTGAAGGGTCTGGCGGCGCTCTCCGGGCGCTGGCTCGGCCTGGCGGGGGCACGGACATGATCTGGCAGCAGCTGCAAAGCGTCGCCGGCAGCTATCCCCTGGCGCTGCGCGGCCTCGGCATGACCGTGGTGCTGTCGCTGATCAGCCTGGTGCTGGGCACGCTGCTCGGCTTCGGCCTCGGCATCCTGCGCACCGGCGGCAACCGGCTGATCAGCGGCGCGATCGGTGCCTGGGTCGACCTGATCCGCGGCACGCCGTTCCTGGTGCAGATCTTCCTGATCTTCTTCATCCTGCCGGAACTCGGCATCGAGCTCGACGCCTTCACCGCCGGCATCATCGCGCTGACCAACCTGGCCGCCTGCTTCATCTGCGAGATCGTCGTCGCCGGCATCCGCTCGGTGCCGACCGGCCAGGTCGAGGCAGCACTTGCGTCCGGCCTGTCGCGCTGGCAGCGCATGCGCCAGGTGGTGCTGCCGCAGGCGATGCGCATCGTGCTGCCGCCGCTGGTCGGGCAATGTGTGCTGCTGATCAAGGATTCCTCGGTCGTCTCGGCCATCGGCCTCACCGACCTCACCCGCGTCGGCTGGCTGGTGGTGCAGCGTGTACCCAATGGGCTGCTGGTCTTCTTCCTCGTCGGGCTCGGTTACTTCATCGTCTGCTACCCCCTGATCATGCTGGCCCGCCGGCTGGAGCAACGTATCGGCGCGGCGCATGGCGAGGTGCAATTGTGATGTCGAACCCCAGCAAAAATGGCACCGGCATGATCGAATTTCGCGGCGTCAACAAATGGTTCGGCCAGCTCAACGTGCTCAGGGATATCACGCTGAGCGTCGAGCCTCGCGAAGTGGTCGTCGTCTGCGGCCCGAGCGGCTCGGGCAAGAGCACCTTGATCCGCTGCATCAATGGGCTGGAGACGATCCGCGACGGCGACCTGACGGTCGACGGCCAGCGCCTCGGCGACCCCGCCACCAACATGACGCGGCTGCGCACCGAGATCGGCTTCGTCTTCCAGTCGTTCAACCTCTACCCGCACAAGACGGCGCTCGAGAACGTCACCCTGGCGCCGATCCATGTCCGCAAGATCCCGCGCGCTGAAGCCGAGAAGGCCGGGCGCGAATTGCTCGCCAAGGTCGGCCTCGCCGACAAGGTGAACGCCTATCCGGCGCAGCTGTCTGGTGGCCAGCAGCAGCGCGTGGCGATCGCCCGCTGCCTCGGCATGCGCCCCAAGATCATGCTGTTCGACGAGCCGACCTCGGCCCTCGATCCCGAGATGATCTCCGAAGTGCTCGACGTCATGGTCGCGGTGGCCGAGGAAGGCATGACCATGATGGTGGTGACGCACGAAATGGGCTTTGCCCGCAAGGTCGCCCAGCGCGTTGTGTTCATGGACGCCGGCGCCATTGTCGAGAGCGGCACCCCGGACGAGTTCTTCTCCAACCCGAAGACCGACCGCAGCCGCGCCTTCCTGAGCAAGATCCTGCGGCATTAGGGCTAACAACTCAATTAGCTGACTGCCGGCTGCGACCGAGATGAGTGGAAATCGACCTTAGGACTCGCGCACCGTGACCTTGGTCACAGCTCTGTCGCCACGCTCAATCTTAATGCGCTTGTCACTCGGGATAGGCGGTGGAGCTACGTTAGCAATCTTTCCATCCTCTAACCGATCCGCAGTCAAAAGCTCTTCCCCTTTCGCCGTCTTTAGGCGCTCTAATTGATTGATTACAATCCTGACATGCCGGCCTCCCAAACGAAAAAATCGGACAAGAATATTGTTAATAGCGAGCAGGCAGGCGGAAGAAGCAACTTGCGAATTAGAGAAAGCGCATCACGCTTTCAATATAGCGGCCGAGTCCCTGGCCCTCAATATCAACTAACGGACGTGGTTTACACAGCATGCCGAGAGGTCTGCAGAGGGTTCAACTCGGTCGTTCAGAATGATTGGGTTTTGACCTAAAACGTCAGCCGGCCGTGGCCGGCGTCTTCAGCCAAACGTCGCCAGAGGGTCGGCGCTGATCTCGACCCAGCCGACGGGCTGAAAGAAGCACAGTTCCGGCTCGATGGCGCCGGCAGAGCCGATGGTCCCGCCAGCGCAATTCCTTTCTCTGCCCGTTTCGGACCGACGCTTCTCAGAACGCGAAATCCGCGGACTGAACGACATCGGCTGGGAGCCAAGTTTCATGAACTTGCAAGATCTCGGGCCCCCGGCTGTAGCCGCGATCGCGGACCACCATCGTCGTGACCCGGCCATTGTTCGGTTGATCGGAGTCCTTCGCGTCGCGTTGCCATTCGTGGTAGTTCACGACCGCCAGGTCGGCGCTTTGATGGCTGATCCGGATGTCGCGTATCTTGATACGGAAGGCCGGATTCGATCCGTAGATGCTCTTCATGTAACCTGCGAAGTCTTTTTTCCCGAACGCCCTGCCGCCTGGCATGATGGCGACCAGATCTTCGCTGATCCGGTCGAGCGCGTTCTTCTTGAACGTCGCACCGTCGCCACGGCATCGGCCCGTCACCCAGTCGGTGAAGAATTCGTGGACGTCGTGGATCGTCGCTTCGATTTCCTTCGTTTGAAGGGACATTTTTTCCTCCTGTCTTACGATGATGCTGGATCAGGCGCTTTGCGCTGTGGCTTGCCCGACCGGAGGCTCCTTGAGGACAGCCCGTACCACGCGAGCCACAGGCACATGAGAAGCGAGGAAATCAGCCAGATCGGACCTCCGATGCCGATCCCGAGCTGCTCACCGAGTGTCCACCCGGTTGCCGAAAGGATACCGAACGCCGAGCCGACGATCGCGGCCCATCGGGGCAGTATCCCGACGTCATCGCGGGCGTCGTGATACGCGACAAGCGCTGTCGCCAGGGCGAGCGCCCAGAATCCGTTACCCATGCCG
Source organism: Mesorhizobium sp. M0590 (assembly GCF_040320905.1). Classification (NCBI taxonomy): domain Bacteria; kingdom Pseudomonadati; phylum Pseudomonadota; class Alphaproteobacteria; order Hyphomicrobiales; family Phyllobacteriaceae; genus Mesorhizobium; species Mesorhizobium sp. M0590. The sequence continues at coordinate 161,649 of NZ_JAMYQN010000013.1, read as the reverse complement.
CCGGAAAACGCCCACCAGGTCATGAAGGCGCTGGTGTCACCCCGGTCCGCCGCGACCGCGACCACCGATGCCTCGGCGACTGCGGTGGAGAACGTGGTCAGGGCGCCGAGAGCCATCACCATCCAGGCAGAACTCAGCATCGGCGAATGCCGGACCCGGGGGTTGAGCGCCAGGTTCAGGAACGAAGCGCCGGCGATCAGGAACAGCGCCGCTGCCGCCGTCCAATGGACCGTAGCCCATCGCCCATGGCCCTCGGCGATATTCTGCATCTGAACAGACAAATCCGCGTCCGGTGGCCCGTGAAAGACGAGCGCAGCCGCCAGCAGCAGCGTTCCGGTGGCGAGCCAGACACCGCCCGGCCCGCTCATGTTGTTATTATTCGTTTGCATCGGGAAAACCTCCTGCGGCCTTTACCACGCCATGAGGTTTAGACCCGCGCCACGGTTGCCCGCTTCGGCGTAAGTACCCACGCAACGAGAAATTTTGGCTTGGGTAGGATTACCCAAACACGTCCATGCCGATCAGGGCGTGCTCGACCGCATAGGCCGTGGCTGCCGCGCGCGTGCGCACGTTCAGCCGCGTCAGGATATCGCTAACGTGACGGTCTACCGTCCGCTGGCTCAGACCGAGCTCGCCGGCAACTTCCGGGTTGGTCAGGCCTGACGCGATCAGGCGCAGAACCTGCGTCTGTCTGGGGGTGAGAACTTCGCTGCCTATCGCCGTCATGGTGACCCGCAGCTTGCCGGCAACGGCCTCGTCGGGGCGCGCGCCGAGCTCGCGGAAAAGTCTTATCGCTTCGTCCAGTTCGGTCCGCGCCGCTTCAGTATCGCCGGTTGCGAGACAGGCCCGCGCTGTCAGCACTCGCATCCGGGCAAGATGATAGGGCGCCCGAAGCTCCCAGAGGATCGCTACCGCGCGCCGGATATGGGCCAATGCCTCCGCGGCTCGACCAGCATGGATCAGCACCCGCGCGGTAGCCTCGGCGGCTGCGGCGCGGACTGCATCCGCGGAATATTGGCGCGCGCAGTCGTGCAGTGTTTCGCACAGCTCCCAAGCGTCATCGGCCGAACCGACAGCGAGAGTGATTTCCACCGCAGCCGGCAAGAGGCGGAGTTTGCCCGGCATGTCGTCGACGGACTGCAGTGCGCGGCGGATCGCCGAAAGGGCCGGCTGCTCGTGCCCCTGCTGCAATCGCATAAGCGCCAGCCCCGGCTGCGGATCGAACCCGAGCCTGCTCGCTGCGCGATAGGCGGCATCGGCCTCGTCCCATTGGCCGCGGAGGCGAAATACCTCGCCCTTCTGGTAGAATGCCGGACCCGCGTGGTGCTTCGAGGGCCCCTGCTGAAGGCGGATGCTGGCGACACCGGCCTCGCGGCCGGCCTCGTCCCAGTGGCCGTCGAGGATCAGGATTTCGGCTCGGTGGATCAGGCATCTGCCGGTGAAGGCAACGATGTCGGGCTGTCCCGCGCACCATCCGACCAGCGCCGATGTCCATTCCCTCGCACGACCCGTGGCATGAAATTTCTGACAGATCTCGATCACGCTACAGTAGACCAGCCCGGTAACGATCGGTGAGAGCCGGCCCGAGGTGACCGAAACCATCGCCTCGTCCAGCAGTTCGAAGCCGCGCACATAGTCGCCGCGCAGGATCAATATCCGGCCCTGAAGATGGCGCGCGATAGCCAAGAGGTCCGGATCTTCGCAGCGCTGTCCGATCTCCGCGGCACGTGTTGCGTGCGCGAATGCTTCGTCCGGACTGTCGGCGGCGAGGCGTTGTTCGACCATTGGGAGCTGAAGGTAACCGTGTTCTGCACATTCCTGCGTATGGTCCTCGACCAGCCGGTTGGCGCGGGTCAGCCATCCGCTGCCTTGGGCGAATTCACCGCGAAACATCAGGGTGAGCCCGATCCAGAAGCCGCAACGCGCTGCGGATCGTTCGCGTCCGTTCCGGAGATGCTCTTCGAAGGCCCTCTCGTAGTCCCGAACGAATTCCTCCTCGCGCCCAAGCATGTAGGCGGCTTCCCCGAGGCGCTGGAGCTCGGCGCCGTCAAGTTCACTGCAGCGGTCTCTGTCTGACAGTTCGCGGTGAAGCCTGGACCAATCGCCGCGATTGGCTAGCTCCGCATACGGATCCGATGCAACTGCACCGTCTTCCGGCAACTTGTCGGGTGATCGGTCGGAGGGCGCGGGCATAGTCTCAGAATAGCACATATCTTGCCGAGGAGGTGGCGCCAGATTACCGATGTGACAGAAGTTGGTTTCGGGCTCAATCGAGCCGTTCATCGCGTCCGCCGCCGAGGACCGGGAAGGGTGGAATGCTGCCATTCGTCTCGTCGACGGGAACGAGTAGGTAGCGCCAATATCGCGACATTCATGGCGCTTCTCAAAGCTCCCCTCGCGCAACGGCTCGATCGACCCATTTCTGCCGTTCCAGCATCGGCCTCACCATCTCCAAGGCGGACATTCACCCATTATTCGGCGAAAAATCTCATTCCGATCAAAGCCGCCCTACTTCGTTGCAGCGGCTGCGGTTTCCCCCGGCGGCATAATCCGCATCATGAAGGTCGACACCGCTTCCCCGGGTTTGAACGGGCCGGGAACCTGGTGGCTGACCGGCTTCACACTTTGGAGGAATGCCGCGATCGCCATGGCGTCATCCGCGGTGAGATGCGCAAAATCGCGCCAAGGCATGATCGGCGCCAGGATGCGGCCGTCCGGCCGTTCGCCGGTCTGGATCGCGGTGACGATCTGCTCCGGGGTCCAGCTTCCGATACCGGTCTCCTTGTCAGGCGTGATATTACGGCCGACAAAGACACCAAGGCCAGGAATCTCGAAGCCCACATCTGAACCGCCAAGGAAGTGCGACATGTCGGGCTTCCCGAAGAAGTAACCGGATGTGTGACAGTCGCTGCAGCCGGCAATCGTAACCAGATATTCGCCGCGTGCGATCTGTGTGTCATCGGCCATGGCCGCGTAAGATGGCAGGGCAACAATCGACGCTGTCAAGAATGCAAGATGAACTGGTGTCCGAAACATTGCTTCCTCCCTGTGGTCTGTTCGTGGTTTGTCCGTCGACCTCCCGCGCCGTCAACCGGTCGCAATTCCCCGATTTTAACCGCGTCGGGGACGCTAAATTCTAGCATGGCCAGCACGTATTAACTATCAGCGATCAATTGGACCGTCGGCACTTGTCGTGCCCCGTTGAGCGCAAGTGTGATGGAGCGTGCTCAGCCGACGCACAATGCCTTGTTTTGGCGCGATCGAGCCACGCACGGTGATGGATCGACTTCGTCGCCTGAAATGCCTTGTACGGTCGGACCGGGTCGAACTCGGTCGTTCAGAATGATTGGGTTTTGACCTAAAACGTCAGCCGGCTGTGGCCGGCGGCTTCAGCCGAACGTCGCCAAAGGTTCGGTTCGGACCTCGACCCACTGGCAGCGCCGGTTCTCGTGGTAGAAGGACAGGAAGGGCGGCGGGAACGCAGGGTCCGCGAAAGCGCCCACCGGGATGGCGGTCAGACCGGGCTGAGTGTCGATCCGGTAATGGACGGTGGTGCCGCAATCGGGCAGAAGCTGTAGATGACGCGGCCGCCCTCGTCGCCAATGCGCGTGAACTCCGCAGAGCGGCCCTGGACAGAAACGTCACCGTCCAAAAACCGCGCGTTGAAGCTGAACGCGCTGCCGGTGCGTCGCTTGCAGGCCAAGCAATGGCAGAGCGAGACGCGTACCGGCTCGCCCGAGCAGGTGGCTGACAGCTGACCGCAGGAACATTCGGCGCGCCGCGTGATCATGGCTGGCTCCTCTCACGATTCCCTGAACGATATCACTGCGTATCGGTGCTCAATTCGGCCCGCTTCTCATCCGACACGACTGCGAGGTCGAGCACCTTCTGCAATTCGGCCGCATGGCGGAATGACGGTTCGGCCTGGACGCCGTTGCGGACCGCATCGACGAAGCGCTGGTAGTTGGTCGGTACCGTTCCGGCGTCCAGAACTTGCCATTTGGCGTTCTCGACATCCTCGCCGATGCAGGCCTTCAGCTCCGAGCCGGTCAGATTGTGCACGACTTCGATGCCGCCCTTGTCGCCGTAGATGCGCAGGCGGAGTTCGTTCAGATGGCCGGTTGCCCAGCGGCTGGCATGGACGACGCCGAAGGCGCCATTGCTGAAATCGAGCGCCATGGTGAAACTGTCGTTGGCGTCGAGCTCGTATTCGCCGATCCGGTTGCCGGGCGCCTTGTCGAAGGATCTCAGGCGGCAGAACACATGGTCGATGTCGAGCGCCGCGCCATAGCTGGCGAAATCGAGAATGTGGATGCCGACGTCGCCCAGCACGCCATTTGAGCCGTGGCCGCGCGACAGCCGCCACAGCCATTTCGGATCGGTGCGCCAGTCGCCCCAGAATTTGGATATCAGCCAGCTCTGCAGATAGGACGCCTCGACATGCCTGACCGTGCCGATCTCGCCGGCCAGCACCATGGCGCGCGCCCTCTGCAGCGGCGCGACGTTGCGATAGGTCAGGTTGACCATGTTGATGATGCCGGCCCGCTCGGCGGCATCGGCCATCTCACTGGCCTTCTCGAAGTTTTCGGCCAGCGGTTTCTCGCACAGCACCGGCTTGCCCGCCGCGATCAGCATCATGGTGGTCGGATGGTGGATGCGATCGGGCGTCACGTTCGCCACCGCGTCGAACTTGCCCCACGCCAGCGCCTCGTCCAGCGACGCGAACCGGTTGGGGATACCGTAGATGTCCGAAAATTTGTCGACACGCGTACGGTCGAGATCGACGGCGCCGATCAGTTCGACGCCCTCGATCTTGCCGAACTGCCTGGCGTGCTCCTCCGCCATCCAACCGGTGCCGAGTATCAAGAGGCGCATGATTCTTATCCTTAGGACAGGGCTTTATCTTCTTGTTCGATCATGGATTTGGTCTAGCGAAAGCCGGCTTCGCCCGCGGAATGAAGTTTTCCGCCGCGCTCGACGATCGGCTCGAGCGCCTTTTCCACCGGCACGTTCGGCGCATCGAGGATGGCCGGATTGGAGCCTTGCGGGTTGTGCGCCCATCTCACCGCATTGCGCAGCACCTTGTGGACGTTGGCGTCGTGATAGGTCGGATAGGTCTCGTGGCCGGGCCTGAAATAGAAGATGTTACCGGCGCCGCGGCGATAGGTCAGCCCCGACCGGAACACTTCGCCGCCCTGGAACCACGAGATGAAGACGGTCTCCAGCGGCTCCGGCACGGCGAACTGCTCGCCATACATCTCCTCGTTCTCGAGCTCGAAATACTCGCCGATCCCGGCAGCAATAGGGTGGTTGGGGCTGGTCACCCAAAGCCGTTCGCGCTCGCCCGCCTCGCGCCATTTCAGCGTGCAGGGCGTGCCCATCAGCTTCTTGAAGATTTTCGAGAAATGGCCGGAATGGAGAACGATCAGCCCCATGCCTTCCCAGACGCGGCGCGCCACGCGCTCGACCACTTCGTCGGCGACGGCGCCATGGTCCTTGTGCCCCCACCACAGCAAGACATCGGTCTCGGCCAGACGGTCGGCCGGCAGCCCATGCTCCTTCTGCTCCAGCGTCGCCCACGACACCGAAATCTCCGGGTCGAGCTTCAGTGCATTGGCGATCGTCGCATGCATGCCCTCGGGATAGATGCCCGCGACCACCTCGTTGGTCCGCTCATGAATATTCTCGCCCCAGACGACAGCGTGTATTGTCATGATGTCCTCGCGATTGTTTGAAGCTGGAGCCGCCCTTACGGGTCAGTCATAATATCCTCGGCCGGGAATGAAAACCTTCGAGATTGGCCAAACCTCCCCAGCTTCGTCATCCCAGGGCGGAGCAGGCGCGAAGCGACGTCGCGAAGACCCTGGGATCCATGCCGTGACCTCTCCGCGCTGCAACGGGCGGGACTTTTTGATGCGGGAAGGACAGGAGGTGAAAGGGATCGCTACAGAACGGCTTTCAATCTGCGTCGTTGCATTCTTCGGCTGACGTAACGGCATGGATCCCAGGGTCTGCGCTCCGCTTCGCGTTCGCTCCGCCCTGGGATGACGAAGCCATGAAGGGCTGCCGCGAGCAATCTACGCCCCTCGCCCCTCTTGGGCGACGCGTGTCAGCGGCTTCGACAGGCGCGGCACGACGACAAGGCGCTTGATCTTGCCTTTCTTGTAGGCGGCGAGGAAGCGGGCATAGTCCTTGAAGACGACGCAGCCATTCGATTCGGCGCGGCCGCCGCGCAGCATGTAGGTGTGGGCGAGCAGGCCGTCGCGGCCATATTTGTTGCTGCCGCTGGCCGGCGTCAGACGGATCGCCTCGACACCGTGGAAGCGCGATTCGCGCATCGTCAGATTGTAGGTGTCCGGCGGCGTCGGGCCGACATTCTTCTTGTGGACGTAGCGTGGCTGGTCGACCATCGCGCCCAGTCCCGAATGTGCCTCCAGCCGCGAGCCGTCGGGCATGTAGACGGTCTTGGCCGAGATGTCGTAGACGGCGACGCCGCTGCCCAGGTTAGGCGTGGTGAACAGGTTCCTGAAGGCTCCGCCGAGACCGCCGGAAGACATGTCGGGCTTGGCATAGGCCAGCATATCGCCGCCCTGCGTCTTCGACCGTTTGCCCGGCTTGCCCGACACGGCCGGCACTGCCGCTTGTGACGAATTGCGAGGCGACAGGCTGCCGGGCGTCTCGACCGGCGGGGCGTCGGCCGTCTGCACCTTGCTCGCCTTGGCGGTCCTGGAGGCCTGCGCCTTGGGCGGCTCCGTTTTCAATGCCTGATCCTTTTGCGCCTGGGCCTTTGGCGCCTGGTCTTTTGGCGCCTGATCTCTTGACGCTTGAGCCCGCGGCGCCTCGGCCGGCTTATCGATGTCCGCCCGCGGACGCAGCGTCGGCAGCGGAATGCTGTCGGACATGTCGTCCTGCGGCGGCAGCGAGGCTAGCTGGACCTCAGGTTCTTGCAGCTCTTGTGAGGCTGCGGGCTCGCTTGCCGCGATGGCGGCCGGGAGCACATCGATCATCTGCTCCGGCAATGTATTCGCCAGCGCCAGCGCCAGGCGCGACGAGCGTTCGATCTCCGCCACCGCCGGCCCGAAGCGCACCGACGCCGGGCCGTTCGGGTCGGGTATGCGTACCGGCTCGGCGAACCGGGCGTCGGCCGGCAGGCTTGCGAGCATGACGGGTGAGCCGGCACGGGCAAAGGCGGCGGCAAGCTTTTGCGGCGACAGCCCTGCTTTGGCCACCACGTCGTCGAAGCTCGATTGCCGCGACGCATCGGCGACAAGCGGCACGGTGTTGCGCTTGAGGCGGGCCGATTTTCCCTGGTGGACGAAGTTCGACGCCGACCGCAGGCAGTTGGCATCGCACCCGTGCTGCAGCAGCTTGGCCGACAGCGCCGCGTTGGCCGCGGCCCATGTCGGGGCCTGCGCCTTTGCAAGGCTGCGGCGAGGATCGGCAAGCGCGATGGTGCGCGGCGCGAGCAGGCTTTGCGGGAGACCGTTGGAAGCGGCGCTGAGCGAGGTTCCCACTGAATAAAGGCCGGCCAAAGTCGCCACCGACCATAAAGCAATGGCTGCGCCGACGGCCGGAACCGCGACCCAGCGTAGGCCGGGCCTCATCGAAGTCAATCCAGTTGCAGGACTGTCACCCCGGGTTTTCGCACTTACAAACGTCATTCAACCACTCTCAATCGGCCGATGCCGGCTAGCGGATTTCGCAGCCGTGACATTCACAGTTCGCCTGGTGCCCCCAGCACGCTTTGCGTCTGTTGCCGATTGATTCAAAAGATGGACAAAGTTGGTTAACCAATCCCTCTACCGACCGCCGATTGGGCGACGGTCACACCGAAAAACGCCCTCCAAAACCTGCATAGTTGGCAAAACTGCCCTCCAATGATGACTTTGCTGCCCGTTTTTGTCGGCCGAGTCAAGAAAGCGAAATGACTAGACCTTGCTGGGCGGAGTCGGCCATGGCTGCGAAAGTGAAGCCGGGCCGACCAGAATCTTGCGGCCGGCAGCCGCCGCCATCAAGCCCCGGCGATCGATCAGACCGGCGATTATCGAGCGGGCACTTGTCGACCTGCCACTCGGCGAATGAACGATTAACGTCTGAGAATTCGGGACAGCGGCAAGATGTTTGCCGCGCAGCAGCTGAATGTCGCCAAGTGCCGGAGCGGGATATCCAACACCTAGGCCACAGCCACCACTATGTGAGCCTGGATTTTGGCGGCAACCTTGCCGCTGCCATGCCTGTCTGCAATGGCGGCTGCGGCATAGTCGGTTGCAGCGTCCAGTTTTCCCGCCTCTCTGGCCTCGATTTCATTGCGAAGGAGAGTGCCCTGGCAATAAGCAACGGCCGGAAGGCGCGGCGAGGAGGCACGGCTTTGTTCGGCTCTCGTCTCGATCACCGCACCGGAAAAACCTGCGTCCTCCAGCTCGCTACGGATCAGTGCCGTATCGTGGTAGCCATGCGGCGTGCGTGCCAGAAAGCGCGGCGGATCGTTCGGAAAAATCCTCGCCAGGGCATTCGTCACATCGTCCGCAAATACATTCTCTTCGATGCGATCCCATACGCTGAATAGAAAATGTCCTCCGGGCTTCAGGACTCGCCGGGCTTCGCGATAGGCAGATGAGCGGTTGGGAAAGAACATCGCGCCGAACTGACAACAAACGAGATCGAAGGCCGCATTTTCAAACGGTAGCGCCAGAGCATCCGCCTGACGCCATTTGATGCGATCGTCGGGAGCTTGCCGCGAAGCGGCGTAGTCGAGCATCGGCTGGTTGAGGTCGGTTACGACATAGCTTGCACCGGGCGACAGTTTTGGCGCCAATGCGCGGGTGACAACCCCGGTGCCCGCGGCGGTTTCCAAAACGGCGCTTGGCGACAAGGACGCTGCCCGTCGTGCAAGATCTGCGGCGAACGGCTCGAAAATCAACGGCACCATATAGCGGTCGTAGTTTTCCGGAATTGAGCCGGCGAATACCTTGTCCGTTTCCAACATTGCTATCCCCCGCCGTCCGTTTGATGGCTCGTCAGCATAGCATGGAATTGTTTGCTATTCGGTCGCATTCGACCGGGAGGCGGTTCGCTCCCGGAAGCTCCGAAACGCCGTGCTGCAATTATCTGCATATGTGTTAATATATTGTGGTCATGCGCATTGGTGCGTGGCCAAACATAAAATGGGAGGATGCGATGAAAACCATAAATCGCAGGTCTGCAATCGCGCTTGGCGTGACGGCGGCAGCGGTAACGCCTTTGTTCACGCTGGCGGCTGCTGCAAAGGTCAAGAAATACGGCCCGAAGGAAGGCAAGGAGATAGCCCCCGGCGTCAGATTGGTCGAGGTCGGCACCGGCAATTCCGATATCCCCGCTTACAAGAGCATCTCAATTGTCGATATAGTCTTTCAGCCCGGAGCAGCCGCCCCTCAAATGGTGATGGACAACGACATGGTCTGCACCATTGCTGCCGGTGAATTCACGATCAAGAAGGCGGACAAGGAATTCAAGCTCAAGGAAGGTGACGTGTACACCTGCTCCAAGGGCAAGACCGACGAGGCAGCCAACACCAGCAAGGTGGTCGGCATCCACCGCATCGCCGTCTTGATACCTGCCTAGGGCATGCCGCCGAAAATCGGGCCCGCGTCCTCCATCAGGGACGCGGGCCTTTTGATGACGTGCGTGGCCTTGAGCGGTTCATCGTTTCACCGCTTCGACCCGGTCGACTTCGTCCAAATGTGGTGAGGCTCATGCTGTTCATGGTTTTCCTCCGATTTTTACTTATGAGCGGTTCTCCCTCCGCCCGCTTTGAAAGGGTGCGATTATATTAGAGATCGCGCAGGTTTCCGGCTGACTGCTGCATTGGCGGAGTGGCAATCGGCAGCGCGCTGAGCGTTTTGGAGTTCACGAAATGGCCCGGTGCTCTTCCCGAGCTGCCTCCCAGACCTCGCGCGCCGCGTCTGCATTCAGTGCCGCGATTCCCAGGCCGACGATCAGATCCGGCCACGCCGAGCGCCACAGGAAGGCCGTCACCAATCCGGCCAGTATGATCGCAACATTGGCGACCGCATCGTTGCGGGCCGAGAGGAATGCCGCCCTGGTAAGACTGCCGCTGTGATGGCGGTAGCGCGCCAACATGTAGGCGCATGACAGATTGACCGCGAGAGCGCCCAACCCCGCCAGCGTCAGAGCCGTTGGCTGCGGCGGCACCGGCATGTTGAACTTTTCCCACGCGGTCCACAGCGTCGCCAGGCCCGGCACCAGCAGGATAAGCGCCAGCGCCATGCCGACCCGCGAGCGGGCACGCAGCGACCATCCCATGGCGAGCAGTATGAGGAGATTGACCGAGGCATCTTCCAGAAAATCGACGCTGTCGGCGAACAGCGACACCGAGCCGATCGCCAGCGCGACGGCGAATTCAATGCCGAAATAACCCAGGTTCAGCAGTGCGACGACAAGCACCACCCGGCGAAGGCCGTCCGACGTGATGGCTTGCTGCATGGTCTGCCCTTGGCATGATGCCGTTGTCGCTCTTACCAGCTGCTTTTCCAACGCAACAGCCGCATGGAATTGGCCGTCACCAGCACCGTCGCCCCGGTGTCCGCGAGAATGGCGGGCCAGAGGCCGGTGATGCCGGCGATCGTCGTCACCAGGAACACTGCCTTCAGGCCCAACGCAATGGTGACGTTCTGCTTGATGTTGGCCATGGTTGCGTGGGACAGCCTGATCATGGCCGCAACGTCGCCGACGCGTCCATGCAGCACCGCTGCGTCAGCCGTTTCAAGGGCCACATCGGTGCCGCCGCCCATGGCAATGCCGACATCGGCCGCGGCAAGTGCCGGCGCATCGTTGATGCCATCGCCGACCTTGGCTACCCTAAGCCCCTGCCCCTTCAACTCGCCGAGGATGCCCTGCTTGTCCTCCGGGAGCAGTTCGGCGCGCACCTCGATGCCGAGCTGTTTGCCGATGGCAGCCGCCGTGCGCTTATTGTCGCCGGTTAGCATGACTGTCCTGATGCCTGCATTGGTCAGCGCCTTTAGCCCGGCGAAAGCATCCGGCCGGGGTTCGTCGCGCATGGCAATGAAGCCGGCCAGCGCGTTGTCTACAAGCAGCACCGCCACTGACTTGCCTTCATCGTTCAATGCCACGATGCGCGCCGCCTGGTTTGCTGGCAGCGGGTTTATCTCGCCCGCCGCGACTGGCGATCCCAGAAACAGGTTCTTGCCGCCGACACGACCGATAACCCCTTTACCGCCGATCGCTTTGGCTTCGGCGGCAGGCGGCACGGGAATGTTGCCGGCTTTGGCCCTTTGGAGGATGGCCAAAGCGAGGGGATGGCTCGAGCCGATCTCAAGCGCTGCCGCGAGCGAAAGGATGTCGCGTTCACTGGCACCCACCGTAACGACATCGGTGACCTGCGGCTTGCCGAGCGTCAGCGTGCCGGTCTTGTCGAGCGCCACGGCGGTGATGGTCGCGAGCCCTTCCAGCACCGCCCCACCTTTCATCAGCAGGCCGCGCCGGGCTCCGGCCGAAAGCGACGCCGCGATCGCCGCCGGAACTGAAATGACCAGCGCGCACGGGCAGCCGATGAGCAGCAGCGCCAGCCCCTTGTATATCCATTCGTTCCAATCGCCGCCCAAGAGCAGCGGCGGTGTGGCGGCCACGAGCGCCGCGACGGCGACAACGCCGGGCATGTACCAGCGCGAAAAGCGATCGATGAAGCGCTCGGTCGGCGCCTTGTTTTCCTGCGCCTCCTCGACCAGCTTGATCACGCGTGCAATCGTGTTGTCTGCGGCGGTCGCCGTCACCTTGACGCGCAGCACGCCGTCGCCGTTGATAGTGCCGGCAAAGACCGTGTCGCCGACGTCCTTGCGCACCGGCACGCTTTCACCGGAGACGGGTGATTCATCGATGGCGCTCCCGCCTTCGGTGATCTCGCCGTCAGCCGGAATCCGGTCGCCCGGCCGCACGAGGATGATGGCGCCCACAGCCAGGCTTTCGGCCGGCACCTCGCGGGTCTGGCCGTCTTTCTCGACGAACGCGGTTTTGGGAACGAGGGTCGTGAGCGCTTGAATACTGGACCGTGCCTTGCCGGCCGCAACCCCTTCGAGCAACTCGCCGATCAGGAACAAGAAGACCACCGTCGCCGCTTCCTCGCCGGCACCGATGATGACGGCCCCGGCCGCCGCCACAGTCATCAGCATTTCGATTGTGAACGGAATGCCTGCCGCTGCGGCCATGGCCGCTCGGCGCGCGATCGGAGCCAGGCCGAGCAGCATTGCGGCGATGAAGGCCCACGGGCCGGTCGCAGGCCAGGCGTAATCAATCGCGAAAGCCACGGCCAAGGCGACCCCGCTGGCGATGGCCAGGCGGCCCTTGGCGCTGTCCCACCATAGCTCCGACGCCGGCGCATCATCGTTATCATGTAACCCCGCTACGTTCTCGTCGTGATTGCGCCTTCCGTCGGCATGGTTGTCGGATTGATCGGACGCCGGCGTCCCAGGCTTGGAGGTCAGCGGAGCGACGGCGTAGCCGAGGCCGGTGACCTTCCTCTCGATCGCGCCGAGATTGCTTTCGGGAGTATGAGTGACCGTCAGAGTGCCCGCCGAAACGGATACGTTGATGTCCTGAACACCAGGCATCCGCCGCACGGCCGTACCGATTTTGCTGGCGCAACCGGCGCAATCCATGCCTTCCACGCGGTAGCGGGTCTGTTGTTTGGTCGCAGCCATGGTGAACCTCTTGTATCTTCGAGCGCGACGCTACATCCTCTAGCGACTAGAGGAGCAAGCGAAATGCCAGCAGGTGTGACCATCGGTGAAGCGGCCCGACACAGCGGCGTGAAGGTTCCAACCATCCGCTACTATGAGCAGATAGAGTTGCTTCCTGCCGCTGCCCGCAGCGAAGCCAATCGCCGGCAGTATGAAGCGGCAGACTTGCGCCGGCTCGCCTTCATCAGGCACGCGCGCGAGTTGGGGTTCGGGATCGAAGCCATCAGGGCGCTGCTGACGCTGCAGGATAATCCCAGCCAGCCTTGTGCGACCGCCGACGCCATTGCCCAGGCGCGTCTGGCCGACGTGGTTCAGCGGATACGCAGCCTTACAGCGTTGAAAGCCGAGCTGGAGCATATGGTCGAAGGCTGCCGGCACGGAAAAGTCTGCGAATGCCGTGTCATCGAAGTGCTGGCGGATCACGATAAATGCGAGCATCCTCACCATTGATTTGCCAGAGCAGAGCTCGCGTCAGCCCCGATGTCGCGGCATCCGGAGCTTGCAAAAGCCGCATTTTACGGTCAACCTGAGCGGATGATGGCACGCCTGTCACCAAAACACCTTCTGGTCATGCTTCTCGCGGTCATCGTGACCGCCGGGTTCAGCCTGTCCGCCGCTCAGGCTGCTGTGATGTCGGCCAGGATGGGAGTCGACGGCCGCATGACCATGGCCGCAGATACCGGCACCACCGACGCCGACATGGCCAAGATGGCCGATGCCAGGGACGGTGACTGCAACGCTTGCCTCAAGGGCTCGGCCGGCAATGACAAACCGATGCAATGTGCGCCGACCTGTGTCGCACCGGTTCTGGCGGTGCTGCCGGAGGCTCTCCCCGTGACGGGACTGCCGCAGCCCGAGCTGCCGTCGGCGCGTCCCGCCCCGTTCCTGCACGGGCGAAGTCTGCTGCCCGAGCCATTCCCTCCAAGACCCAGCGCTCTCGTCTGACGCCGTTTCTGCCGTTCCACGGCTGATTAGCGGCGTTTGATCGCCCGGTTGCGCGTACTGCGCAGCGGGCGCGGTAGCAATTCAATCGACGTCGCGACGTTCGCCGTCGGTTACCGCAAGGGTCACAAAAGTGAATTCCGTTTCAAATCCGTTCATAACGCGCCGCAAATTCCTGCTTGCGGCAGCAAGCATTGCCGCCGCGCCGATCCGCCCTACGCTGGCGATGGCCACGGGCGAATACCGGATCAGGGTGGCGCCGAGCCAGGCACGGTTCGCCGGCCCTGATGGTCCGCGCACTCCGGTATGGGCCTATGATGGCACGATCCCCGGCCCGACACTGCGCTTGCGCCAGGGGCAGCCCGCTCGGATCATCGTCGAGAACGGACTGGACGAAGACACCACGGTTCACTGGCATGGCATCCGGCTGCCGAACGCCATGGATGGCGTGCCCGGCCTGACGCAGAAGCCGATCAGGCCAGGTGAAAATTTCATCTATGAATTCACCCCGCCCGATGCCGGCACCTTCTGGTATCACCCGCACGCCAACAGCCTGGTCCAGCTCGGCCGTGGCCTTGCCGGCGCACTGGTCGTCGAGGAGGTCGAGCCGGTCGCCGTCGACCGTGACATTCTGTGGCTGCTGCAGGACTGGCGGCTTGCGGCCGATGGGCAGATCGCCGGCGGCTTCGGCAGTGCCATGGATGCGTCGATGTCGGGCCGCGTCGGCAATGTCGTCACCGTCAACGGCACGGGGCCAGGCGATCGGAGCGTGCAGGCCGGCGAGCGCGTCAGGCTGCGGCTCGCCAATGCCTCGCTTGCCCGCATGATGGCGCTGCGCTTCGAAGGCCACCGTCCGGTCGTCGTCGCCATCGACGGCCAGCCCTGCGATCCGCATGAACCGGAGGGCGGTCGCCTGGTGCTGGCGCCCGCCATGCGCATCGACATCGTGCTCGACATGCAGGGCCACCCCGGCAGCCGCCACGCGGTGATCGACGATTTCTACGACGGCCTCGCCTATACGCTGACCACGCTGGCCTATGACGCAGCGCCGCCGCTGAGAACCCATCCGCTCGACACGCCTGTCGGCCTGCCGCGCAACCCCTTGCCCCAGCCCGACCTCGCTGGCGCCGAGCGCCAGGAGATCGTCCTGCAGGGCGGCATGATGGGCGGCGGCAAGCTCAAGGGCGTCGGCGGCATGATGGGCATGGGGATGATGGGCATGAACGGCGGTGCGGCCTGGGCGATCAACGGCATGTCGATGACCGGCGACGGCCATGCCGGCATGGCGCCGCAGTTCACGCTGAAACGCGGTGTGACCTGCCATCTCACCATGCGCAACGAAACCGCCTGGTGGCACCCGATGCATGTCCACGGCTTCAGCCTGTCGGTCATCTCGCGCAACGGCTCGCCGGTGCCGCACCGGCAATGGCAGGACACGGTGCTGCTCGCCCCCAAGGATACGATCGAATGCGCCTTCGTCGCCGACAATCCGGGCGACTGGATGCTGCACTGCCATGTCGCCGATCACCAGATGGCCGGCCTGATGACGGCGTTCCGCGTGACCTGAAACGTTTTATCCAACCAAGGAGAACTGCAATGAAACTGACCCACCGCCTTGCCGCACTGTCCCTGCTGATCGCAACGCCGCTGCCCGCCTTCGCCGCAACGATCAACGCCGTCATGTACAAGAACCCGCAATGCAGCTGCTGCGAGTCCTACGCCAACTATCTCGAGCACAACGGCTTCAAGGTCGACATAAAGCCGGTCAACAATCTCTCCCAGATCAGCAGCGATGCCGGTGTGCCGGCCGACCTCGAAGGCTGCCACACGCTGATGGTCGACGGCTATATCGTCGATGGCCTGGTGCCGGTCGAGATCGTCAAGAAGCTTTTGACCGAGCGCCCTGCCATCACCGGCATAACGCTCGCCGGCATGCCGGCCGGCGCCCCAGGCATGGGTGGCGAGAAGCAAGGCCCCTTCGTCGTCTACGCCTTCACCAAGGACGGCAAGGCGCCCACCGTCTACGCGACCGAGTGAGGACATTGTGAGCAAACTAGCTATGGTCCTGGTTGGCATGCTGCTGGCGTTTTCGTGGCCGGTATCAGCCGCTGAGCCGCCGCAGAACTTTGCCGTTCACGAGGCGCCCGTCCCCGTGCCGGAAATCAGCTTCGAGGATGGCAATGGCAAGCCGAAAATGCTTGCGGATTTCCACGGCAAGGTCGTGCTGCTTAACGTCTGGGCGACATGGTGCGCGCCCTGCCGCAAGGAGATGCCGACGCTCGATCGCCTACAGGCCAAACTCGGCGGTCCGGATTTCGAGGTCGTCGCGTTGTCCATGGACCGCGCCGGTCCTGAGATTGTGAAGAAGTTCTTCGCCGACATCGGCATCAAGCACCTCGCCCTCAACATCGACGTCTCGGGCAGGGCCATGTTCGCCATCGGCACCGTCGGCCTTCCGGCAACCCTGCTGGTCGACCGCGACGGCAAGGAGATCGGCCGGCTGATTGGGCCGGCCGAATGGGACGTCCCCGACATGGTCGACTTCATCCGCAGCCGCATCGCCGCCAAGTGAGAAAGGGACAGATATGTTCGGGCTAAAGGCTCGCTGCGTTGCATCGGCTTTGAACGAATGGAGGTGCTTGCTGCTAAACGTAATTGCCATTGCGGCGCTGACCGCGGGCTTTTCGTATCAGGCGCAAGCCCACTCGCTCGACGAAATCGACGCCACGCTTGAGGCCGACGAGAAATATTTCCAGCCGATCGACAAGCCGGCGCCTGATTTCACGCTGCGCACCGCCGACGGGCGTGTCGTGCGGACGGCCGATCTGCGCGGCAAGGTGGTCGTCCTCCACTTCATCTACACGTCGTGCCCGGATGTGTGCCCTCTTCATGCCGAGAAGATCGCCGAGATCCAGAAAATGGTGAACGGCACGCCGATGAAGGACCGGGTCAGCTTTGTGACCATCACCACCGACCCGACCAGGGACACGCCGGACGTGCTCAGCAAATACGGGCCGGCGCACGGGCTCGATCCCGTCAATTGGCTGTTCCTGACCACGATGGAGGATCAGCCGGAGGATGCGACCCGCAGACTGGCGGAGGCCTTCGGCCACAAGTTCACGCTGACGGATGATGGTTATCAGATGCACGGCACCATCACCCATGTGATCGACAAGGAGGGCGGCTGGCGGGCGAATTTCCATGGCCTGGATTTCGCATCGGTCAATCTCGTCACATTCGTCAATGCGCTTACCAACAATGTCGAGCGCCCGCACCATGAGCAGGAAACGGGATGGTGGGCGAAAATCAAGGGCATGTTCTGAGGCATCATTTGCACGTGCCGGCGGTCCGGCGAAACAGAGGGAAGGAGAACCCTGTGACCCACAAGTCCAATCCATTGAGCGGAGCCGTCGGCAAAATGGCCCGTGCCGTCATGCTGGCCGGCGCGACGATCTGGCTCGCGCTCGGTCTCCACAATCAGGCGATCGCCGCGGGCGAGATGTCCCAGGACCAGTTCGACCAGCGCATTCACGACTACATTCTTGCGCATCCCGAGGTGCTCGTGCAGTCGCTGCAGAGCCTCGACGCCCGCCAGCGCGAGGCTGCCGCAAAAGAGGCGAAAGCCGCTTTGACGGACAAGGCGGACGAGATTTTCCGGGACCCGGCGAGCCCGGTCGGCGGCAACGCCGAAGGCGACGTCACCATGGTCGAGTTCTTCGACTACAACTGCCCCTATTGCCGGCAGGTTGCGCCGATCATGGCGCAAGCAATGGCCGACGATCCGCAGCTCAAGATCGTCTACAAGGAATTCCCGATCCTCAGCACGGATTCCGTATTTGCTTCCAAGGCGGCTCTCGCCGCCGTGCGCCAGGGCAAATACATGGCGTTCCACAAGGCCTTGTATGCGGTGAAGACGCGGGTGACCGAAGCGGTCGTACTGAAGGTGGCTGCCGACGTCGGTCTCGATGTGGCTAAACTGAAGACCGACATGCAGCAGCCCGATATCCAGGCGTCGATCGACCGGAATACGCAACTGGCCCAGGCGCTGAAGATCAGCGGAACGCCAAGCTTCGTCGTTGGCGAGCAGATTTTCCCCGGCGCGACCGACCTCGCAACGATGAAGAAACTGATCGAGCAGGCGAGGACCAGCAAATGAGCCGAATATTTTGCCCAAACCGACGGACGGTTGTTCTGGGGAGCGCCTTTGGCGCCGCTGCGGTCGTGAGCCTGCTCAAGGGGCCGGATTTGGCGATCGCCGCTGAGGATCCCGATCTGGCACGCCGTTTCAGATATCTCAGCCAGAACGGCAACAGCACGTGTTCGACCAAGTTCACGGAATCGATCGCGACCATGCCGGCGATGTCGCGGATCACGGGCTCGTGCTGCAGCCCAATGGAGACGAAGCGCTATGCCGAGCAGGTGAGCGGCCTGGCCAGGTACCGCGAGATCGCGATGATCCCAAGCGATCCGTACGATATTCCGGCCGGCATCGCACAGAAGATGATGCCCTACTACGATGTGAAACTCTCCGGCGAAGAGCAGCAGGCCTACGACTATGCGATGGCCAATTCCAACGAGAAAGGCCCATGCTGCTGCCAATGCTGGCGCTGGAAAGTGTATGGCGGGCTGGCGAAGTTCCTGATCCGCGAGCACGGTTTCACCGGCAAGCAGGTCGTCGACGTCTGGGATCTCTCAGACGGTTGCGGCGGAGGAGAGTAGAGCCGGCGACAACTCGGCTGCGGTTCAACAAGCGCTCTCAACCTGTTCTACCTTCTTGAAAGGAGCGCTTGACCTCCCGGTGGCTGGAACCGTTAGGCTCATTGCTAACTTCCGGAGGTCGTCCAATTGCGGACCGAACCATGAATTTCGAAAGGCAGCTACTGGCCCTGTTAGAGAGGCATATCGGCAAGGCAGATCAGATGTCGCGGAACACTTGCTGCGGGCACTGGAGGCGCTGGATTAAAGCCTTGCCCTTTCGGAGTTACCGCGCGGTCAGCATGTTCTGACAGAAGCCTATTATGAACTCGTTCGTCGATAGCGTTGAACGTGCCTTGATTGACCGGCAAGCCACTGCCTTCGTGGGCTGATCGAGTTCGCCTTGACGGGCGTACATGGCGAACTAGTTCCCCTCGCAATCGCCGGTGGCAGCGGCGGCGGGAGGGATGATTGTGATGATGATGGACGGTTCAATGTGGATGATGGGCGGCATGGCGCTCATTTGGGTCCTGGTGCTTGTCACCCTCGTGCTCGCGATCGCGGCGCTGGTCAAATATTTGCGAACCTGACGGCATAGGCAGTCGGGGTCAAAAGAGCAAAAAGGGCGGAAAGTTGTAGTCGTCATCGGAAGCAGCAGCGTCATCGGGTCGGCGTCGGAACTGGTCCGGCCCCTCGGCTCTTAACGTCTGTCGCCTTCGGCCCTCTCAGGAGTGGCAAATCGCCGGCTATGAGGTCTGGATGGCGAAGCGCAAAGACACGGTTATTGTTACCGGCAGCACCGGCTTCATCGGCTCGGCTCTGGTCAACAGCTTCGCCGACCGGTTTGCTCTCGTCGGCCTCGACCGGGCGGCGACGCGTCAGCCGCCGCCGGCCGCGGAGTGCGTCTGCATCGACCTGACATCGGAGGACGCCGTGGCAGCCGGTTTGGCGCGCGTGCGGACGGCCTATGGCGCCCGCCTCGCCTCGGTGATCCATCTTGCGGCCTATTTCGATCTCACAGGCGAACGGAACCCGCTCTACGAAGAGATTACGGTTGGCGGCACCGAGAAGCTCCTGCGCGCCCTGAAACAATTTGAGGTCGAGCAGTTTGTCTTCATGAGTTCGATGCTGGCGCACAAGGGTGGCCGACCGGGCGACATCATCGATGAGGATTGGCCGCTCGAATCGAACCTACCCTACCGCACCTCGAAGATCGAGACCGAGCGCCTGATCCATGAGCAGCACGGGGCGATCCCTGTCGTCTATGCCAGGCCGGCCGGCGTCTATGATGATCTCGGCCGTAACGCATTCCTCGCCAATCAGATTGCGCGTATCTACGAAGAGGATCCGACCGGGCATGTATATCCGGGTGACCTGCGCACAGGGCAGTCGTTTCTGCATCTGGAAGACCTCACCGATGCGGTGGCGCGCCTTATAGATCGGCGGAAGAAACTTCCCACGGAGCTGGCGCTGCTTCTCGGCGAGCCTGAGGTCATGGGCTACGGCGAACTTCAAGCCGAGATTGGTCGGTTGATCCGTGGCGAGAACTGGGAGACACGGGAGGTGCCGAAGGCGCTCGCCAAGGCGGGTGCCTGGGTCCAACAGGACGTGCTGGGCGAAGAATCATTCGTTCGTCCCTGGATGGTCGATATCGCCGACGACCACTACGCGATCGATATCAGCCGTGCCCGCAATGTCCTCGGCTGGCAGCCCCGGCATTCCCTGCGCGAGACGTTGCCGCGGATCGTCGACGCGCTCAAGGCAGATCCCGCCGGCTGGTATCGGGCCAACAAGCTCAACGCCGCCAAGGTGGCCGGCAGCGGAACAAAAGCGCGAGAGAAAGACAAGGCGTTCGAGGCCAAACACGACAAGATGAAACCCGGACACATGGCCGAGATGGCGGGGATGGGCAAGCAGATGCTCTGGGCTCATTTCCTAGTCATCACGCTTGGCGTGTGGCTCCTCACCAGCCCGCTTCAGTTCGCGCTGTTCGATCCGGCGGCGGCCGGCACTGTGCGTGACGTCACGCAAGAGCGTGGACTGTGGGAACCGGTGCTGCGCAACGCGCTCACCGGCTGGAGCGACATTGTCTCGGGCTTGCTGCTGATGCTGTTTGGCGGGCTCGCACTGTCGCCGCGTTTTTCCTGGGCGCAATGGGGCACGACGATCGCCGGCCTGTGGCTGCTGTTCGCGCCGCTGTTCTTCTGGACGCCGAGCGCCGCCGCCACCATGAACGACACGATCGTCGGCGCGCTGGCCATCGCTTTCTCGGTGCTCGTCCCGATGATGCCGGGCATGAGCCACGAAGGGATGATCGACGAGAGCACCGTTCCGCCTGGCTGGACCTACTCGCCGTCATCCTGGCTGCAGCGCCTGCCGATCATCGCGCTCGGTTTCTTCGGTTTCCTCATCGCCCGCTATCTCACTGCCTACCAGCTCGGCCATGTGGGTGCTGTCTGGGAGCCGTTCTTCTCCGGCGGAGACGGCAGGAACGGCACGGAATTCATCATCACATCCGACGTTTCTCAAGCCTGGCCAGTCGCTGATGCCAGGCTTGGCGCCGTGGCCTATATGATCGAAACCCTGATGGGCGCGATGGGCACGGCGACCCGCTGGCGCACCATGCCCTGGATGGTGACCTTCTTCTTCATCCTGGTGGTGCCGCTCGGCGGCGTCTCGATCTTCTTCATCATCATCCAGCCGATCATGATCGGCACCTATTGCACACTGTGCCTCATCGCGGCGGCGGCCATGCTGGTCATGATCCCGCTGACGCTGGACGAGGTGGTCGCCATGGGCCAGTACATGCTGCGCAGCGTGCGGGCAGACCGTCCGTTCTGGCGCACCTTTTTCCAAGGCGGGCCGGAGCCGAACGGCGAGGCGGACAAGAACGATCCCGGCTTTTCCGCCGCGCTTGCCGCACAGTCCGCCGCAGCCATTCGCGGTGTCACGTTTCCATGGACGCTGGTCGCATGCTGTATCGTCGGCGGTTGGCTGATGGTCTCGCGGCTGGTCTTCGGCACAGCCGGCGCCATTGCAAACAGTGATCACCTCTCGGGCGCCATGATCATCACGATCGCGGTCTGCGCCATGGCCGAGGTGGCACGGCCGTTGCGTTTCCTCAACCTGCCGTTCGGGTTATGGCTGATCGCAGCGCCCTGGCTGCTCGACGGCGCGACCAGAGGTTCGACATTGAACAATGCCGTTGCAGGGCTAGTTGTGATCGGCCTCAGCCTGCCTCGGGGGCTCCGAAGCAAGGAGCACTACGGCTCATGGGACCGCTATGTCGCCTAGACGAAGCCTGGAACCGGCTTGGTCTTGCCGCTCAGTTGCGCGCCCAGCGTCAGTGCCTGCGGGAAATTCCGGACGATCGCCGCCATCAAGGTGGCGCTGCCGGGGCGAAGGGCAATTCCGGCAACGGCCGCGGCGGCGTAGACCCGGGTCGAAAACAGTCTTTTCCAGGCCGCCTCGTAGCGTCTGGCGGCAGCCTCGCGCCCTGCTCGGCCACTTGGCGCGCATTCGAGTTCGCAAGCCAGCAGCCAGCCGGACTGAAGCGCCATCGAGATGCCCTCGGCGATGACAGGATGAGACTCTCCGGCTGCATTGCCGACGCGGAAGATGTCCCCTTCGTAGCACGAGCGAATTCCCGGCCGGATCGGACCTGCGGCAAGCCACGGACCGTCGAGGAGAGCCGGTTCCAGGGCGTCCCGCACGCCCCGGCATGAATTCAGGAGATGCCGGGAGACCGCATCGGCGGCCGACACGTGGCTCCGTTGTTTGGGGCCATATTGTTTACGCAGCCGCGCGAGCATATCGCGCCGGATGCAGCACGAGATCGACAACCGGCCATGATCCGCCGAAACCATGCCGCCATAGCCGCCGGGGAAGGCCAGCAGAGGCATCAAATCCGGCGCCAGGGACGACCCGGTGAAATGCGCCTTGAAGCCGAGCAGGTCCGACGGGCGATTGGCCTTTCCGAGCTGGCTGGGCAATGGTCCCGGTTCCCAGGAGCCGTGAGCGGCGACAATCACCGGCGCACGCAACATCGCCGCTTCATCCCCGGCCTGAATTCGCACCCTTTGCATCTCACCGTCCGGCTCGATGGCGACGGCGCGGCAGGGTTGAAAGATTTCGACACCCGCCGATCGCGCCGCTTGCAAAAGCAGAGAGTCGAGAATGTCCCGGCCGAGCGCCCGGCCGAAGCTGTCTTTCCCACGAGGCCCAGCTCCTGCACGTGGCATTGCCGCCTCGACGCAGGTCTCGCCGGAAAACAAGCCGACGCGGCGGATTTCGGGGCCGGCATTGGTACGCCAGGCATCGCCGATCTCGAGCCGGTCGAGAAGCGCAAGATTGCTTGCCGAGATGTATTCGCCGCAGACCTTGCGGCGCGGAAATGCGCTTTTTTCCACAATTGCCACGGCCCATCCGCGCCGGGCCAGCGTGAGCGCGACGGAGGTGCCCGCCGGGCCGGCACCAATGACAATCGCGTCATGACTCGACAATCGCGTCATGACTCGACACTGGCACTGGCGCCGACGAAGATGTGGGAAAACAGGCCGGCGCGCCGCTCCTCGACCGGTTTGCCGTTGGCCGCAAGCCAGAGACGGGAAAGCTCGCTGCCGCGAAAGCCGGCACGCACGCTTTGCGCCGCGTCGTTTCGTGTGACGTCGTTGGCGCCGATTGCCGGCAGAAGACGGGTCGCGGCCAGCGGCAGTTTCGCCCGCAGCGGCTCTGTCGCGATGAGCAACGGGGCTTTCGGCCTGATCAGCGAAAACAGACGCACGAGCTGCGCATTGTCGAGGTGATGCAGGAACAGATTGACGGTGACGGCGTCGAACGGCGCACCCTCGATCTTTCCTGCCCAGTCGAAGACATCGGCGGTGACGCCTTCGGCCTTCCATCCCAGCCTGTCAAAATCACCGCGCAATTGCGCGGTGACGAGGCCGACGCGGTCGAGCATTACCAGTTCGACCCCGGGCCAATGCGTGGCCATGCGCCGCGCCACCGCCAGCATGAAGGAGCCGTCGCCGGCGCCGATCTCCAGGATGCGGCGTGGCGGCGTTGGCACGAACCTCCTGAGCAACGACGTCATGATCGGCACCTGAAACATCAGCATATTGATGCGCCGAAGGTCGCGGCGCGCGGCCAGCGCTCGCGGATCTTCGGCCGCAAGTCCGTCGAGGATTTCCGGCGCGAGCTGCCGGTGCTCCAGGCCGCTCATGACACCGTTCGAAAGAGCATGGTTTCGGCCGTCAGCCCGGGTCCGAACGACATGCCGCAGCCGAGCAGGCCGGGTGGCGCCTTCAACATCTCCTTCATCACGAACATGACGGTCGCCGACGACATGTTCCCATACTGGCGCAACACCTCGCGCGATGGTTCCAGCGCGGTGGGCTCCAGTTCCAGGGCCCTTTCGACGGCGTCGAGCACCGAACGTCCACCCGGATGCACGGCCCAAAGGTCGATTGCCTCGGTCGGCCGGCCGCCGAGCATGGCGGCCTGGCTGTTCCGCAACGCCTCATGAATCGCTGCCGGCACCTGGCCGGAAAGAACCATTTCGAAGCCGTGGTCGCGAATATTCCAGCGCATCAGATCCCGCCGCTCCCTCGCCACCAGACAGTGAAAGCTATCGAGCTCGATGCCGGCCGGCTCGGCGGTAATGAGCGTGGCCGCGCAGCCGTCGCCCCAGAGGCAGAACGACAGCAGTTTTTCCAGTTCGGTGGTTTCGCGCAGATGCATCGTGCAGAGCTCGATATTGACCAGCAGGATCTTGGCCTGCGGGTCCGAGCGGACGATGTGACGGGCCAGCTTGAGGCCGTTGATCGCCGCGTAGCACCCCATGAACCCGATCATCGTGCGTTCGACACTATCGGGCAGCCCGCAACGCGCAATCAGCTCCAGATCGATGCCCGGCGCCGAAAAGCCGGTGCAGGTGGTGACGATCAAATGGGTGATGCGGGAAGCGTCGTCGCCAAGCTGCAATCCGTCGATGCCCTTTTGCGCCAGAACAGGTGCGGCATCGTCGAACATCGCCATTCTCATGGCCGTTCCGGGAAACGCGCCCCGGATGAAGGTCCCGGCCAGGTCGGCAGTTTGTCCTTCGGGGTCGGACGCCGGCGCAAAGCAGGAATAGCGGTGCTCGATGCCGGCAAGATCGGCCATGCGTTCGAAGATCCTCCGGCGATCGGCTGCGAGCATGGAGGCCGCGAAACGCAGGTAGAATTGATGAACCTCGTGCTCCGGCACCGCCGTCGCGATCCGGTTGATATAGGCGTTGACGGGCATATTCTGTCTCCTCGGCGTGTGCACGGTGTAACGTGCCGCCGGAGGGTCCTTGCTCATCGGCACCCGGTGTCGAACACCGGGTTTTGAGCGCTGTTCGATAAACGTTTCCGAAAACTGATTTCTTCCCGAAGGTTTAGTCTGCGCTGTTGGCAGGCAAACGGTTGGAGCGGGCGGGCGGTTGCGTCGGGCATCCAAAATCGCCACATCATGTTGACCTTCCATCTACTGGAAGGTCTATTTCCTCCGACAAAGGAGATTTCCACCATGAACATCGGTATCGCATCCGAAAAATCCGGCCTGCCGGCCAAGACGATCCGTTACTACGAGGATATCGGGCTCTTGCATCCGGCTCGGACAGACAATGGCTATCGCGATTACTCGACGGCCGATATTCACCGGCTGCGCTTCCTGCAGCGCTCGCGAAGCCTGGGGTTTTCGGTCGACGAATGCCGCCAGTTGCTCTCGCTGTATCAAGACAGGGAACGTGATAGCGCCGACGTGAAGGCCATCGCGAGCGCCAAGCTGGTGGAGATCGACAGGAAGATCGCCGAACTGGTCGGATTGCGCGGCTTGCTCCACCATCTGGTCAGTCACTGCCACGGCGACGAGCGGCCGGATTGCCCGATCATCGACGAGCTGGCAGGACAAGGCGTCGCCCAGTGAGGCTCGCAGCCGCTGTAACGGTGCTGTCGCTTGCCTGCGCCTCTGTCGTGCTCGCCGCCGCCCATTCGAGCCGTGATGCGATCATCGAGGCTCGCCAGGCCTCGATGAAGGAAATGGCCGCGGCGGCAAAGGCGATCGCTGGGATGTTCGACGGCAAGCAGGCGTACGACGCCGCAGCCTTCAAGGCGGCGGCCGAGACCATCCGCGCCCGCACCGGCCCTGCCCTGATTGCCGGATTCCCCGGCGCGACATTGGGTGCGCCTTCAGGCGCCAAGCCGGATATCGACCCCGCCCGCGCGGAGTTCGAAGCGCTGGCTCGCCACATCGGAACGCTGGCCAGCGCCCTGGCCTCCGACGCCGAGCGGGCGCCGCCGCGCATCACCGACGACATGAGAATGGGTTCCGGCCTGGCAATGGGCGGTGGCAGCCTGCTTGGCAAGCGACCATCACTCGCGGAAGCCGATCCCACTAAATTGCCGGCGGAGCACCTCCTGCATCTCATCTTGCAGGATTGCTCGAGCTGCCATTCGAAGTTCAGGCAAAAGGTCGAGTGATAGCGTCAGCTTCGCTGCAGCTGACCCGCCATGAAATTGCGCCAGCCGCCGAAATGCGAAATCTCCTTTGCATCGGTGAGGCCGGCACTTTCGACGAGGAAGCCTTTCGGCGAAGTTCCGTCATCGAGCAGTAGCGTGCCGATGCCGAGCGGCGGCGGGATCGCGGCAACAAAACGGCCGAAGGCTTGCGGCGAGAGCCGCCAGACTTCAACCTCGATCGCTGTCCCCTTGCCGTTGCAGATCCGTTCGAGCCCCGGTCTCGGCACCGACTGGCCGGCAAGCGCGTAAAGCCGGTAGAGCGGCGCCGTTCTTGCAGCCCGGGCGAACATCGCGCCGAGCTGCTGCAGCTGGCCGTTCAGCGCCATCCCCGACAGATGCGCGCCGACCACGGCCAGCTCGATCGTGCCTTCATCCACGCCCGCCTGAACATCGCCGCGCTGCGGCTGCGGCCAGCCGGTAGCACCAAGCGAAAGGCCGCTTGCCGCATGGATGTCGCGGGCGAGCGATGCCGTCAGGTGGTCCTTGCCAGCCGCGGCAAGCAAGGTGACGCTCATCGGCAAACCGTCGCTACGAGTTCCGCTCGGTACCGAAATGCCGCACATGTCGAGCAGATTGACGAAATTGGTGTAGGTGCCGAGCCGGCTGTTGGTGACGATGGGGTCTGCCAACACCGCTTCAACCGTATAATGCGTCGGCGCGGTCGGCACACAGAATAGGTCGACCGAGGCGATGACCGGCGCCAGTCTGGCGTTGTAGCCTTGCAAGGCATAGAGCCCGTTGAAAGCGTCCGCGGCTGAAAGTGTTCGTGCGCCGCCGATGATCTGCCGCGTCACCGGATGCATGGCGGCCTCGTTGGCATCCATGAAGTCCCTGATCGCGGCATAACGCTCGGCCACCCAGGCGCCTTCGTAGAGCAGGTTGGCGGTGGCGTAGAAATCACCGAACGGGATTTCGACCAGCCGGCAGCCCAGCGTCTCCAGAGAGGCAAGAGCGGCCTCGAAACACGCCTGCATCGCCTGGTCGCCGAAGAAGGTCCAGTCCGCCCTGGCCGGCACGCCAACCGTCAGCACCGGCGGGCGCGCGGCAAGAGCCTGAATGCAGAGGTCACGCGAATAGGGATCGGCGTCGTCCTTTGCCGCCGCCGCCTCGAACACGTGATAGGCGTCATCGACGGTGAGCGCGAAAACCGAGACGCAGTCGAGCGTCCGGCAGGCCGGCACGACGCCGGCGGCTGACAGCGCGCCGACGCTCGGCTTCAGCCCGACGATGTTGTTGAGGCCGGCGGGTATGCGCCCCGAACCGGCGGTGTCGGTGCCGAGCGCGAAGGAGACGATGCCGCGCGCCGTCGCCACGGCCGAGCCGCATGAGGAGCCGCCAGGCACCAGTTTCGGGTCGATCGCATTCCTCGGGATCGGATAGGGCGTGCGCACACCGACCAGGCCGGTGGCGAACTGGTCGAGGTTGGTCTTGCCGACGACCAGCGCGCCGGCGGCCTTGAGCCGCGCGACGACGGTGGCGTCTTTCGCCGGCAAGTAGGCATATTCCGCACAAGCCGCCGTGGTCGGCATGCCGGCAACATCGATGTTGTCCTTGACCGCGAACGGTACGCCCCACAGCGGCTTTGCCGCTGGATCGAACGGGCCGAGCTTTTCCGCCTCGACCAACATCTCCGCCCTGCTCGCCAGATGGATGAAGATGCCCGGATCGTCGGCTGTCGCGAGCCGCGCATTGATCGTATCGATCACCTCGCAGATGCCGACGCCGGCCTGATAGGCGGCGTGCAAGCTCGCTATATCGAAGCGGATGTCGCTCATTTGGCCTCGTCCAGAATGACTACCGGCAGGTTCCACTGGATGAGTACGACGCAGCCATCCTTCGTCCACACCGAATGCTCGGTTCCGACCAGGTTCAGGATCACGCTGCCCGCGGCATGATCGCCGTTCTCGTCGCTCTGCGTGCCTTCCAGCACGATGATCGTTTCCAGCCCGGCATGGCGATGGCGCGGCACGCCGGCGCCGGGCCGATAGTTCAGGATCGCGACCGACGGTTCCGTCGGTCCGCCCTTGAGCAGCCAATGCGCCGTAATGCCATCGCGGAAAGGCTCGAACGGCAGATCGCGCCAGCCACCATTGAAGAGGCCGGCAAAGGCAAGATTAGGCATTGGCAATCCCCTCGAGCACCTGGTCTGTCGTCGCCGTCCAGCCGACGATGGCGCCCTGTGCCCTGATCATCGCCAGGGCGGCCGCCTTGAACTCGGCAAAATAACTCTCGGTAGCATCCTCGGCCAGCAGGCATTCATAGCCGCGGTCGTTGGCCTCGCGCATCGTCGTCTGCACGCAGACCTCCGTCGTCACTCCGGCAAAGACCAGTTGCTGTGCGCCGAGCCGCTTCAGGTCATCGCCGAAGCTGGTGGCATAGAACGCGCCCTTGCCCGGCTTTTCGATGACGATCTCGCCAAGCAGTGGCGCAAGTTCATCGAGGATCGCCGTTCCCGGCTCGCCGACGATCAGCACGCGACCCATCGGCCCGACATCGCCGATCCGGATCGACGGATTGCCGCGATTGCGCTTGGCCGGCGGCAGATCCGAAAGGTCTGCCTTGTGGCACTCCATCGTGTGGATCACCGGCAGGCCGGCGGTGCGGAACCCCTCGATCAATCTCTTCACCGTCGGCACAATCGCCACCACCCGGCTGACGTCGTTGCCGAGGCTGGCGCCGAAGCCGCCGGGTTCAGCGAAATCGCGCTGCATGTCGATGACGACCAGCGCCATCGCCTCAGGCTTGAAGGCGAACGGAAACGGCAGCGCCTCGATCTCCGCCATCAGTGATGTCCCGCCATGTGCTCGCCGATCGTCTGCACGCTCGCCTGCGCGATCGGCGTCTCGTAGACCAGCGCGCCGTCCGACATGACGAAGATGCGGTCCGAGAGCTCGAGCAGCTCATCAAGGTCCTCCGACATAAGGAGCACCGCGGCGCCGGCATTGCGCGCCTTCATGATGCGGGCGCGTATTTCGGCGACGGCGGAGAAGTCGAGGCCGAAGCAGGGGTTCGACACGATGAGCAAATCGACCTCGCCGGTCAGTTCCCGCGCCAGCACCGCGCGCTGCACATTGCCGCCCGAGAGCGACGAAATCGGCGAAGCAAGCGATGCCGTCTTGACCTTGAACTGTTGGACCAGACGGGCCGCGTAGTCCCTGATCGCACTCATCCTGATCCAGTTGACCGGCTTGCCGGCCTCGTTGAGGTCGAAGGTCCGGAAGGCCATGTTTTCCGCCACCGTCATCTTCGGTGCGCAGGCATTGCGCAACGGCTCCTCCGGAATGAAGCGGACATTGAGCGTGCGCGCCTCGCTGCGGCTGGCGCCATAGGGCGAGCCTTTCACCAGAACGTCGCCGCCATTGCGCGCCCGTTGTCCGGCAAGGACTTCGAGAAACTCCTTCTGGCCGTTGCCGGAGATGCCGGCAATGCCGACGATCTCACCCGACTTCACATCGAGTTCGCCGATGTCGATGGTTTTCAAACCGGTGCGGTCGGGCGCCTTCAGCGACTTTACCGTCAGCACCTGTCTGGCGCCGGCCGGCACCGGGGCGCGGCTGTCGAGTGCGGCGATCGGTTGGTCGCCGATCATCATCGCCGCCATCTGCTTGTGGGAAAGTTCGGAGACCTTTCCGGTTCCGGTCAGCCTGCCCTTGCGCAGCACGGTGATATCGTCGGCAAAGGCCGTCACCTCGTGGAATTTATGCGAGATCATCAGCACGGTGAGGTCGCCGGTCCTGGTCATGTCGCGCACCAGGCCAAGCACTTCGTGTGCCTCGCCGGGAGTGAGCACCGAAGTCGGCTCGTCGAGCACCAGGAAACTGCGGCCGAGATAGAGCTGCTTGATGATTTCGAGCTTCTGCTTCTCGCCGGCCGCAAGTTCCGCCACCTTGACGTCGAGCGGCAGCTTGAACGGCATCCGCTGCATGAATTGCGCAAGTGCGGCGCGCTCCTTGCGCCAGTCGATGACGCCGGGCACCTTCTCGCGCGAAATGACCAGGTTCTCCGCGCCGGTCAGCGACGGGACGAGCGTGAAATGCTGGTAGACCATGCCGAGCCCCAATGCCGAGGCATCCTTCGGACTGGCGATCGCGACCTCGCGGCCATCGACCAGCATGTCGCCGGCGGTCGGATGGTAAAAACCCATCATGCATTTGACCAGCGTCGACTTGCCGGCGCCGTTTTCGCCGAGCAGCGCATGGAACGATCCCGCCGGCACCTTGATCGAGACATCGTCCAGCGCGGTGAAGGCGCCGAAGCGCATGGTCATGCCGATGGTCTCGACGCCGACGGCTTTCTTGCCGATGCTTCCGCTCAAGATCGTGTCCTCACGGCAGCTGCGCGACGAAGGATACCGAATTCGACACCGCGCCGAACACGCCGCCCTGCATCTTGATCATCTTGATCGCGGCGAGATGGTTGCCGTAATCGGTCGCGCCGCAGCAATCCTCCAGCATGACGCATTCAAAGCCGCGATCATTGGCCTCGCGCATCGTCGTGTGGACGCAGACATCGGTGGTGATGCCGGTCAGCACGATGTTTTCGATGCCGCGCTGGTGCAGGATCAGCTCCAGGTCGGTGGCGCAGAACGAGCCCTTGCCCGGCTTGTCGATGATCGGCTCGCCAGCCGCCGGATAGAGGTCGGGGATGATGTCCCAGCCGGGTTCGCCGCGCACCAGGATGCGCCCGCAAGGCCCGGGGTCGCCGATGCCGGCATTGATGCGGCGCGAGCGCCAGCGCTTGTTGGCCGGCAGGTCGGCGAGATCGGGCCGATGGCCCTCGCGCGTGTGGATGATGGTGTAGCCCTTGGCCCGCATGGCTGCGAGCACCGACTTGATCGGCTCGATCGGCGCCCGCACTAGCGAAAGATCGTAGCCCATATGATCGACATAGCCGCCCGGCCCGCAGAAATCGGTCTGCATGTCGATGATGATCAATGCCGTATTGTCCGGCCGCAGCTCGCCATTATAGGGCCATGGATAGGGGTCGGCATCGATGTAGCGCTGGGTGATCTCGGCTCTGGCGTTCATCGGAAAAAACTCCAGTCATTTGGTGATCGACAACTCGCCCGGCGCGCCGGCAAGCGAGCGGTTCGGCGACGATGTGGCGATCATGATAATGAGCGTGAGGATGTAAGGTGCGGCGTAGAAGAGATAGTAGCCCTGCGTCACCCCGACCGATTGCAACGCCGGGCCCAGCGCGCCGGCGCCGCCGAACAACAGTGCCGCGGCAAAGCAGCCAAGCGGGTTCCAGCGCGCGAAGATGACCAGCGCCACCGCCATCAGCCCCTGCCCCGACGAGATGCGTTCGGTCCAGCTGCCGGGGTAATAAAGCGACAGATAGGCGCCGCCGATGCCGGCGAGCGCACCGCCGACGCCTGTCGCAAGCAGGCGCACGGTGTTCGGATTGAGGCCCATGGCGCGCGCCGCATCGGAGCTGTCGCCGACGACGCGCACGACCAGGCCGGCGCGGGTGTTGCGGAAGGCCCACCACAGGAACAGCGCAAGTGCGGCCCCGATCAGGAACAGCACGTTGACGTTGAGCGCCGCCTGCACCTGCGGGATATCCGACCAGCCACCGAAGGCGAGGGCCGGCAGGTCTGGTGCCGAGGGCTGGATGAATGGCTTGCCGAAGAAGAAGGCGAGACCGGAGCCGAACAGCATAAGCGCGATGCCGATGGCGATGTCGTTCACCCCGCGGAATTTGCAGATCCAGCCGTGGAACAGCCCGAAGCAAAGACCGGCACCTGCGGCAGCCAGCAGGCCGAGCCATGGCGAGCCGGTCATCACCGCGACGGCGTAGGCAGTCATCGCACCGAAGACCAGCGTGCCTTCGAGGCCAAGATTGATGCGGCCGGAGCGCTCGGTAATGGCTTCGCCGAGCGAGACGAAGATGAAGGGCGTCGAAACGCGGATGGCGCCGCCGAGAATGGCGAGCGGCACGCCCCACAGGCCGATCTCGGTCGCGTCCATCAGGAGCCCCTCTTCCACAGATCGGGATTGAAGACCTTGAAGCGGCCGTAAAAGGTTTCGCTGAACAGGATGACGACGAAGAGCATGCCTTGCAGCACCAGCACGGTGGCGTCGGGAAGGTCCATGCGGCGCTGGATCAGCCCGCCGGAAGCGCCGATACCGCCGAGCAGGAAAGCGACCGGGATGATGGCGAGCGGATTGTGGCGGGCGAGGAAGGCGACGAGGATGCCGGTATAGCCATAGCCGGCGGCGAGCGAGGCGTTGGCGCTGCCTTGCACGGCGCCGACCTCCAGCATGCCGGCCAGCCCGGCAAAGCCGCCGGCGAGCCCGGTGAAGCCGACGATCAGCGGCCCGACGGCAAGCCCTTGCACCTGAGCTGCCCTGACATTGCCGCCGGCGATGCGGGCGGCAAACCCCCAGCGCGTCTTTTCGATCAACAGCCAGGACAGGACGCAGGCGAGAATGCCGACGACCAGGCCCCAGTGCACGTCCATGCCTGGAATGTTGCCGATGCGGTAGGCATCCGCCAGCGGCTCGGTCGAGGGTTTGTTGAGCGAAGCCGGATCGCGCAGCGGCCCTTCGACCAGATGGTTCATCAGCGCGATGGCGATATAGGCCATCAGCAGGCTGGAGATGGTTTCGTTGACGGCGCGGTAGTGGCGGAGTGCGCCGACGGCACCGATCCAGATGCCGCCGGCGACCGCGCCCGCCACGCCCATCAGCAGGATGACCAGAAAAGCCGGCGCGCCATTCGCCGCGACGCCGATGGCGGCGGCGGCAACGCCGCCCAGCACGATCGCGCCTTCGCCGCCGATGACGACGAGGCCGAGCCGGGCCGGCAGCGCCACGCAGAGCGCTGCCAATAAAAGCGGTGCTGCCCGCGACAGCGAGTTCTGGATCGAGAACCACGAGCCGAAGCCGCCGCGCCACATCGTCTCGTAGAGTTGCACCGGCGATTTGCCGACCAGCGCGATGAACACGCTGAACAGCGCCATGCCGACGATCAGCGCCGCGAGCGGTATGACGAAGGCTTCCGCCTGCCGCGCCGCCCATTCGAGCGCCGCCGGATAATTCCTGGCGCCAAACAGCGCCGGTGCGCCCGCAGTGCTGACAGTGTCTGCCATGGCCCCGTCTCCGATCCGGTTCAGGCGGTCGAACCGACGACGCCCTCGACCAGGTAGTCCATGCTTTCGAGTTCGAGCGCGGT
Source organism: Mesorhizobium sp. M0590 (assembly GCF_040320905.1). Taxonomy (NCBI): domain Bacteria; kingdom Pseudomonadati; phylum Pseudomonadota; class Alphaproteobacteria; order Hyphomicrobiales; family Phyllobacteriaceae; genus Mesorhizobium; species Mesorhizobium sp. M0590. The sequence continues at coordinate 128,543 of NZ_JAMYQN010000013.1, read as the reverse complement.
CTCGGCGAAGGCCTGGCCTTCGGTCGCGACGACGACGCCCTTGTTGCTCTTCAGCGGACCCTTGATGACGGAAAAGCCGCCTTTCATCATTTCGGCCAGCGTGCCGTCGAACTGCTTGCGGGCGGCCTCGCCGACAGCGGGGCCGAGCGGCCTCATCTTGACGAAGCCGTCGGCCAGGCCACCGCGCGTGAAATTGGGCAGCGGCGTGCCGGCCACCAGATCGTCGACGAACATCTTGTAGACCTTGGCCCAGTTCCATTCCGCGCCGGTCAGGTATTTTTCCGGCGCCAGCGGGCTCTGGTTGGCATGATAGCCGCAGACGAAGGCGCCACGCCCGGCCGCCGTCTCGACCACCACCTTGGGGCTATCGACATGGCAGGTGATGACGTCGGCACCCTGGTCGACCAGCGCATTGGTGGCCTCGGCCTCCTTGACCGCTAGCGACCACTCGCCGGTGAAGATCACCTGGCAGGTGATGGTCGGGTCGACCGAGCGCGCGCCGAGCAGGAAGGAATTGATGTTGAGCAGCACCTGCGGGATCGGCTTTGCCGCGACGAAGCCGAGCTTCTTGGTTTTGCTGGTGTGACCGGCGACGACGCCGTTCAGATACTGGCCCATGCCGATATAGCCGAAATAGGAACCGGCATTCATCGGATGCTTGTCCTTGTTCCACATGCCACCACAATGGCGGAACTGCACGTCGGGGAATTTCGCGCACATGGCGAGCATGTGCGGATCGAAATAGCCGAACGAGGTCGGGAAGATCAGCGACGCACCGTCGAGATTGATCATCGATTCCATCGTCTTCTGAACGTCGACCGTCTCCGGCACGTTCTCCTCCTCGACGACGGAAATTCCTTCGATCCCCTTCAGCGTGGCGGCCCCTTCGGCATGCGCCTGGTTGTAGCCGTAGTCGTCCTTTGGCCCGACATAGATGAAGCCGACGGTGGCCGTCGCGGCGAAGGCCCTGCTGATCGGAAACGATGCGGACGCAAGGCCGAGCGCCGCTCCGGCGGCGGAGGTTTTGAGCAGGTCGCGGCGGCTAAGCATGAATCTCTTGGACATTGAATGCTCCCTCTGTGGGGCCTTTGGGGCCGGTTAACATCTCAATGAAAGAAGTGTATGCAATCAGCATGCCAGTTTCAGAAATGAGATTTATTCAGTAATATCAATGAGTGTTCCGATGTGGACTGCACAAAGCCGGAGCAATTGCATACACTTTTTGCCTCCAAAATCGCCAATTTGACATGAAGGCTAAAACATAGGCATACAGAGATGCGGAGGAATCGAAGCCGGTGAGTGGCTTACGGCTCTAGCGAAAAGACTGGACGGAGGAGACGTGTCGGGAAAGCGCAATTTGATCAGGTCGGGCACGACCGTCGATCAGATGGTGAGGGCGATCAGCGACCGGATCGTCACCGGTTTCCTGCGCCCGGGCGAAAAGCTCGACGAGGCCTCGCTCGCCGCCCGCTTCGACGTCTCACGCACGCCGATCAGGGAAGCGCTCAGCCGGCTCAGCGCCATGGGGCTGGTCGAAAGGCGGCCGAACCGCGGCGCCACCGTCGCCGTGGTGACGCAGGAGCACCTCGCCTCGATGTTCGAAAGCATGGCCGAGCTTGAAGCGATCTGCGCGCGGTTCTCGGCCGAGCGCATGACCGCTGGCGAGCGCCGCACGCTGGAGGCCGAACACCAGGCCTCGGCGCGCTTCGTGCAGCTCGGTGCCGAAGAAGAGTATGAGCTTTTCAACACCGAATTCCACACCCGGCTCTATCGCGGCGCCCACAGCAAGCACATTTATGAACTGACCGTCATGACCCGCGGCCGCCTGGCGCCGTTCCGGCGCGCGCAATTCATGCTGCCCGGGCGGCTGGCCCAGTCCTGGCAAGAACATGACGCCATCGTCACCGCAATCATGCGCGGCGACAGTGCGGCGGCCGGAACAGCCGCCAAGGATCATGTCTCGATCGTCAGCGAGGCGAGCGCCGTCTTTGCGATCGGCGATCGCCCCAAAGGCAGGACCGAGCCGTTCCCGACATCGGCTTCCTAACCGTCAATCGAACAGCACGGCGACCACGGCAGCGCAGTCGCCGGCCTTGACCAGCCCCGGAAAATGCCGCGCCGCCAACAGACCGGACATTTTGGCCCGGATCTCCTGCGGAGCGCCGCCGGTGCGGCCTATGGAATGGATACGTGCCAGCACCTGGTTCTCTGCCACCGGCTCGCCGAGATCGATCATGGTTTCGATCATCCCGTCGTCCTCGGCGAACGAGAAGCAATCGCCGGACGGCATGTCGAGCCAGCGGGTTGGCTGCATCTCGACCGCGCCGGCGACGATGCCGGCATGGCGCAGCACATTGAGCACGCCGCGACGTGCGATCCGCACCGTTTCCGCGCGCGAAGTCCCGCCGCCGCCAAGCTCTGTGGTGATGAACAGCTTGCCCATCTCTTCGGCGGCAGTGTCGAACATGCCGACCGCGTCGATCTCCAGCATTTTCATCGACCATGGTGCGGAGAAGGCTTCAACCGCAGCGAAACCCTTCGCTTCCAGCACCTTGTCGGGCCGGATGTGGGCGGCGCAGAACGGCACGAAGTCGAGCGTCTTGCCGCCGGAGTGGAAGTCGAGCGCGATGTCTGTACGGGGCAGAAGCTCGCGCTGGAAATAATCAGCGATCTTCTCGGTCACCGTGCCGTCGGGCCGGCCGGGAAAGCTGCGGTTGAGATTGCCCTTGTCGATCGGCGAGGTGCGCGTGCCGGCGCGGAACGCCGGATAGTTCATCGCCGGCACGATGATGATCGTGCCGCTGACTTGCTTCGGGTCGAGCGTACGGGCGAGGTCATAGAGCGCCAGCGGCCCCTCGTACTCGTCGCCATGATTGCCGCCGGTGAGCAATGCGCTCGGCCCCTTGCCGTTGCGGATGACGCAGATCGGGATCATCACCGACCCCCAGGCGGAATCGTCGCGGCTGTAAGGCAGGCGCAGGAAACCGTGCTGCACGCCGTCGCGCTCGAAATCGACGGTCGGCGTGATCGGTGACGGGCGAAGGCTGGACATCGGACTCAATTCTTCACCACCAGTTTGCGCGGCACATTCGCCAGGCACTCGACGCCCGTCTCGGTGATCAGGATGGATTCGGTGATTTCCAGCCCCATCGTCTCAAGCCACAAGCCGGTCATGAAATGGAAGGTCATACCGGGCTTCAACTCGGTGCGGTCGCCTGGACGCAGGCTCATCGTGCGCTCGCCCCAGTCAGGCGGATAGGAAAGCCCGATCGGGTACCCGGTGCGGTTGTCCTTGACGATGCCGTACCGCTTCAGCACCGCGAAGAAGGCGTTGGCGATGTCCTCGCATGTGTTGCCGGGCTTGGCGGCGGCAAGTCCCGCCTCCATGCCTTCCAGCGTCGCCTTTTCTGCATCGAGGAATTCCGGCGTCGGTTTACCAAGGAACACGGTCCGGGAAAGCGGACAATGGTAGCGGTTGTAGCAGCCGGCAATCTCGAAAAAAGTGCCCTCGCCCGACTTCATCGGCCTGTCGTCCCAGGTCAGATGCGGCGCCGATGCGTCAGTGCCTGACGGCAGCAGCGGCACGATCGCCGGATAGTCGCCGCCAATGCCATCGACGCCGCGCGTGCCGGCATCATAGATCTCGGCGACCAGGTCGCATTTGCGCATGCCGACCTCGATCTTGTCGACAATGCGCTCGTGCATTGCCTCGACGATGCGGGCGGCTTTGCGCATGTAGTCGATTTCGGTCGGGCTCTTCACTGCGCGCTGCCAGTTGACGAGTGCCGTGGCGTCGACGAAGCGGGCATTGGGCAGATGTCTCTGCAGCGCTGCGAAGGCAGCGGCCGAGAACCAGTAATTGTCCATCTCGACGCCGATGCTGAGCTTGCCCCAGCCGCGATCGGAGAGCACGCTGGACAGAAAATCCATCGGATGGCGCTCGGTCGACTGCACATAGTGGTCGGCATAGCCGACGATGTTGTCGTGCGCGAGATAGGCGGTGCGCTTGGCGCCGTTGGCGTCCTGGCCGCGCCCGTACCACACCGGCTCGCCCGACGGCGGCACGATGACAGCCTGGTGCACGTAGAACGACCAGCCGTCGTAGCCGGTCAGCCAGGCCATGTTGGACGGATCGCTGACGATCAATAGATCGACGCCCTTGGCCTGCATGACCTTCCGCGTCTTGGCGAGGCGCTCCGCATATTCGCCGCGCGAGAATTTCAAATTGGGCTGCATTGTTCTTGGTCCTCGTTTGTTGGGCCTTGCGGCCAGCATCAGCTTTCGAAAATCGTACCGGTCTTGGCTGCACGCGCACGGTCGCGGGCGAGCGTGGCGATCGCCGTGTCCTGCACGCCGGTGCCGGTCAGGTCGGCAATGGTGATGTCGCTGTCCGAGCGCCGGCCATGCCTTTCGCCGGCGATGATGTGGCCAAGCTCGGTGATTTCGGCATCGGACGCCATCACGCCCGCCGCGATAGCATGGTGCAGTTCGCCCAGCCGGCGCGTCTGTTTGGCGCTATCGGCGACGTAGAGATCGGCCATGCGCAGGATCGCCGGCGCGATCTCGTTCTTGTGCTCGGCATCCGAGCCCATGGCAGTGATATGCTGGCCGGCGGAAACGAAGCCGGCCTTGATCAGCGGCTCGGTCGACGGCGTCGTGGTGACGATGATGTCGGCATCGGCCGCAGCGTTTGCCGCGTCGGGCTCGGCGTGAACGGCGATGCCCAGTCTTTCGGACAATGCGTCGGCCGCGGCCTCGGCCTTGGCGGCATCCCTTGCCCAGATGCGAGCCTCGGTGATCGGCCGCACCAGCATCAGCGCTTCGAGCTGCAGTCCGGCCTGAACACCGGCGCCGAAGATCGCGGCAACGGAGGAACCCGGCCGCGACAGATGCTTGGCGGCAACCGCGCCGGCCGCCGCCGTGCGGATGTCGGTGAGATAGCCATTGTCGAGCAGCAGCGCCTCGACCAATCCGGTTTTCGCCGACAGCAGCACCATCATGCCGTTGACGCTGGGCAGGCCGAGCTTGGGATTATCGAAAAAGCCGGGGCTGATCTTGATCGCAAAACCGTCGATACCCGGTACATAGGCGGTCTTGACGTCGACCTCGCCGCGATGCTCTGGAATGTCCAGCCGCAGGATCGGCGGCATCGCCACCGGCAAGGTGGCGAGCGCCCGGAACGCGTTCTCGACGCAGGCGATGGCATCAAGATCGAGCTTCACGATCTTGCGCAATTCAGCTTCGGTGAGGATCGTCATCCGGCTCATGCTGCGCTCTCCGCAATTGCTTCGCCGCAGATGATCTTGCGGTGCAGTGTCATATCGATGTTGCGGCCGGACAGCACGAGCACCGTCGGGCCGCTCGCCCTGACCTTGCCGGCAAGCACGGCTGCGATGCCGACCGCGCCGGCGCCTTCGACGATCTCGCGCTCCTGTTCATAGGCATGGCGGATGCCGGTGGCGATCTCGTCCTCGCTGAGCAGGATCACATCGTCGAGCAGGTCGCGGCACATGGAAAAGGTCAGCCGGTTGTCGAGGCCTATGCCGCCGCCGAGGGAATCGGCCAGCGTCGGCAGTTCCTCGACCAAAACCGAATGTCCGGCGTCGAGGCTCGCCTTCATCGCCGCACCGCGCGCCATTGAAACGCCCATCACCTTCGTCGCCGGGCTGACGCCCTTCACGGCAGCAGCGACGCCAGCCGCCAGCCCACCGCCGGAAAGCGGCACCAGCACCAAGGCGGCGTCCGGAACCTGTTCGATGATCTCCAGCCCGAGCGTGCCTTGCCCGGCGACAATGGCAGGATGGTCGAAGGGCGGCAGCATGATCAGCCCCTCTTCCGCGACCAGCCGTTCGACCTCCCGCTGCGCATCGTCCTGGCTGTTGCCGACGATGCGGATCTCGGCGCCGAGCCGACGGATCTCGTCCAGCTTGTTCTGCGGCACCAGCCGCGACATGCAGATCGTCGCGTGGATGCCTTGCAGTCGAGCAGCATAGGCAAGCGCCCGGCCGTGGTTGCCGGTCGAGGCAGCGACGACGCCACGCGCCCTCTCCTCGTCTGTCAGCGAAGCGATAGCGTTCGAGGCACCGCGCAGCTTGAAGGCGCCGGTGGTCTGCCGATGTTCGAGCTTGAGATAAACAGGAGCGCCCAAGTGCTGGGAAAGACTCCGGGAAGGAACGGTCGGCGTACGCTCGATCTTGCCTGCGATGCGCTCGCGCGCGGCGCGGATATCGGAGAGGCTTATCCTGGACGTGGTCATGGCTCTGCAATCAGTTCAGCGGCAGCGTCATCAGACGGCCGAATTCAGGACGCGACATCTTATCTCCGCAAAGCCGCAGGCAATTCCAGGCCGTCGCCTGGTTGCTGGTGACGACAGGGCGGCCGATGGCCTCTTCCATACCCACAACTGCCGCCGCGGACCGCAGTGCCGTGCAGGAGACAAACAGCGCGTCCGAGTGTTCGGCCGTCGCCTCGCGAGCCAGATCGACCAAGGATTTCGGCGCAATCCGCGCCATCTCGCGGTCGTCCTCGAAGCCGAGGCAAGTGAAGCTGGCGATCTCGAATCCATGCTCGCTGAAATAGGTCGCCATCGGCCGGCTGGTCTCGACCGTATAAGGGGTAAGAATGCTGATCGTCCTGGCGCCCAGCGCCTTCAGGCCGCGCACGCCGGCCATCGGCGGCGTAACCACCGGCGCGCCGGGTTTCGCGGCCTGCACCGCCGCCTCGATTTCGGCATCGCCGATCACGACGGAAGCTGAGGTGCAGGAATAGCAGATCGCATCGAGCGGCTCGTCGGGCAGGATCAGGGCCGCGGCCGCCGTCAGTGACGGCTGCATCTTGCGCAAATTGTCCGGCGTCGTCGGGTTGGCGTAGGGGATGCGCGCGACATAGATGCCGATGCGGTCGCTTGCCACCATGCGGTGAAAATCCGGTTCGCTCGTATGGTCGGTGGCAAGGATGATCAGGCCGACCCGCTTTTCCAGCGGACGCGCATCGAGCGGCGGCCGGGCCGAGTGCAGGCGGATATCGGGTGCAGCGCTCATCGTTCGATCCGCCCATAACGGTGTTCCAGCCAGCGCAGCAGCACCACCGAGAACAGGCTGATGGCGAGGAAGAAGGCGCCGACCAAGGTGATCGGTTCGATATACCGATAATAGGTATTGGCGACGCTCTTGGCCTGGTTCATCAGTTCCAGCACGGTGATCGCCGACAGCAGCGGCGTCTCTTTGAACATGGCGATGAAATAATTGGCAAGCGCCGGGATCATCGGGGGGATCGCCTGCGGAATGATGATGTGCGTCCAGGTCTGGGTGGCGTTTAGATTGCAGGCCTTGGCCGCTTCCCACTGGCCGCGGGGCACATTGTCTATGCCGGCGCGGTAGACCTCGGCCGTGTAAGTTCCGTAATGCAGCCCGAGACCGATGACGCCCGCCACCAGCGGCGGCAACAGGATGCCGAAATCCGGCAGCACGTAGAAGATGAAATAGAGCTGCACCAACAGCGGCGTGCCACGGATGAACTCGGCAAGGAAACCGACGGTGCGCGACAGAGCCCTGTTCGGCGACCGGCGCGCCAACGCGATGCCCAGCCCAACGATGGCCGCCAGCACCGAGCCGAGCAGCGTCGCCAGGATGGTGATCTTCACCCCCTCGATCAGCGTCGGCAGGATCTGCCGGACAAAATCCCAATCCCATTCCATTAGCAGGCCCGATCCATCATACGCGCACCCCGTCGAGGCCACGAGCCATGCGGCGTTCCAGCGACCGCACGCCCCAGGAGATGAGCAGCGCCAGCACGAAATAGATGACGAGGATGGTGCTGAACGGCACCAGAGTATTGCCGGTCTGCGAGCGCACCACCTGCGCCTGGAAGGTCAGGTCGGCGAGCGAGATTAGCGAAACGACGGCGGTGGCCTTGAGCAATTCAATGGCGTTGTTGCCGAAGGTTGGCAGCATCACCAGAAGCGCCTGCGGCAGGATGATATGGCGCATGGCTTGCCAGCGGCCGAGATTGAGGGCGGTGCAGGCCTCATATTGTTCGCGGCCGATAGACTTGATGGCGCCACGCACCACTTCCGCCGCATAGGCGCCGACATTGAGGCCCAGCGCCAGCACCCCGGCCTGCAGCGGCGTCAACGAAATGCCGGCAAAAGGCAGCACGAAATAAGCCCAGAACAGCTGCACGAAAATCGAGGTGCCGCGGAAGAACTCGATATAGGCGGTGGCCAGCGCGCGTAGCACGAAAAACCGCGACAGCCGCCCCAGCCCGGCAAGAAAGGCCATGACCAAGGCCAGCACCGACCCCATCAGCGTCAGCTCGATGGTGACAAGCGCTCCTTGCAATATCAGGCCGAAATAGCCGGACCATTGGGTCATTGGGGCTAAGCGTTTCCTCGCTTGGTGATCATTGCAGAACGCCGGCGCCGCCCCTCATCCGCCTGCCGGCACCTTCTCCCCGTTATAGGGACGGGGAGAAGGGTGAAGCTCCAGCGTTGACGCCCCCCTCTCCCCGTTTTTGACGGGGAGAGGCTAGGGTGAGCGGCACTTTTTACTTCGCCGAGCAGAGCTTGTCGCGGCTCGTCGACATTGCCGCCGCCGCCGAGAAGCCGTAAGGCTCGATGATCTTGGCGAACTCGCCGGACTTCTTCAGTTTCGCCAGCTCGACATCATAGGCGTCGCGCAGCGCTTCGTCGCCCTTCTTGAAGGCCGCGCCGTCGCAATAGACCGGCGCACCGACCACCGGCGCGATGACTTCGAGGTTCGGATCATTGGCTTTCTTGACCAGGTCGTTGATCGACAGCACGGGCAGCGAATAAGCATCGATGCGGCCGTCCTGCAGCATCTTCAGGCCGCTCTGGCCGTCCGGCACGACGATGACGCGCTCGCGCGGCACACCTGCGGTGAGCGCCAGCTTCTCTTCAGTGCCGCCACCCGGCGCGCCGATCGTGGCGCTCGCGTCCTTCGCGACGTCCTCGTAGCTCTTGAAACCCTTCGGGTTGCCCTTCTTCACCAGCATCGCCTCGGCGTCGCACAGCACCGGTTCCGAATAGGCGACCGCAGCACAACGTTCCGGCTTCATGAACAGGCCGGCAGTGACGACGTCGAAACGGCCGGCCTGCAGGCCGGGAATCATGGCGCCATATTCCGAGATCGAGGCGACGATATCGTTGACGCCAAGGCGCTTGAAGATTTCACGGGCAACGTCAGGCGCCGCACCCGAAACCTTGCCGTCGGCAGCGACCGCCGTATAGGGCGGCTCGTTGGCGATGGCGACGCGGGCAAAGCCTTGCGCCTTGAGCTCTTCGAGCTTGCTGTCGTCGGCCGAGCCGGCCGTCGAGGCGGCCAGCACCGCCGTCAGCGCAATACCGGCGACGCCGGCCAAAATGGCAAATTTCTTCATTGTTCCCAACTCCTTGTTTGTCTGTCTTCTTGGCTTGCTTGAGGCGTCGCCGCCTCGCATGGCAGTCAGACCCGATGTCCGGCCGCAATGATCTTCTTCAGGAAACCTTGCGTACGCTCCTGTTTGGGATGGCGGAAAATCTCGTCGGGCTTGCCCTCCTCGACTATTCTGCCGCGATCGAAGAACAGCACCCGGTCGGCGAAGTCATGGGCGAAACCCATCTCGTGGGTGACCAGCAGCATGGTCATGTCGGTCTCGGCGGCGAGCTTGCGCATGACGTTGAGCACCTCGTCGACGAGCTCAGGGTCGAGCGCCGAGGTGACCTCGTCGAACAGCATGATTTTCGGCGACAGCGCCAGCGCCCGCGCAATCGCGACGCGCTGCTTCTGGCCGCCTGAAAGCTGCGCCGGCATCGCCTTGGCCTTGTCGACCATGCCGACCATGTCGAGCAGTTCCATCGCCCGCTTTTCGGCGGCGGCCCGCGGCACGCCTTTGGTCAGCATCGGTGCCAGCGTCACATTGTCGATGACGCATTTGTGCGGAAACAGATTGAACAGTTGGAAGACCATGCCGATCTTCTGGCGCATCTTTGCCAAATGCCGTTCATCGGCCGTCAGCAGCCGGCCGTTACGCTCCATGTGGTACAACTGTTCGCCGTCGACCTGGATGTGGCCGCTGTCGATACGCTCTAGCGTCATCAGGATGCGCAGGATCGTCGTCTTGCCCGAACCCGATGGACCGATCAGTGCCAGCTTCTCGCCGGGCATGACTTGCATCGAGAGGCCGTCCAGCACCCTGAAGGTGCCGAAGCTTTTTGAAATGCCGTCGATCTTGATGATGGGAGCCGACAATGAATTTCCCGTGCTGGAGAAGCTTGCCTTTAACGATGCGGATCGCGGCAAATCATGTCAATCAAGAAAATAATATCATGACAATATTTCGGATTCCGCACAATTTCGCGCCATTTGTCGCCTAGATCGCAAGCAGGAGATGCTCGGGATCGCCGAGCAGAAGCTTGGTGACAACGCCGAGACCGGCACGCAGTTCCCCCTCCGTGGTCGAGCCCAGCGAAATCCGTACGGCTGGATGCCAAGGCATCTGCGAAATGCGAAACGACGTGCCGGGCGCGATCGCCACGCCCTGCAGGCGGGCCTGGGAAACAAAGCTTTCCTCACCGCGGTCATCGGGCAGTTGCAGCCAGATATGCAGCCCGTCGCGATGAGCCCGATAGTCCACTCCGGCGAGCACCTCGGCGGCGATGTCCAGACGCCGCCGCAAAGCCATACGCTGCCATCGAACGAGTTCCATCGCGGTGCCGTCGGTCACCCATTTGCTGGCGATCTCGGCCACCATCGGAGTCGCCATCCAGTTCGAGACCAGGTGGCGGTTGGCAACCGCGGCGACATAACGATCGGGCGCCGCGAGATAGCCGATGCGCAGGCCCGGCACCACGATTTTAGTGAAGGAGGTGACATACAGCGTGCGCTCGGGGGCAAACGCCGCGACGGGCGGCGGCCGATCCTCGACCAGCGGGCCGAGCACGTCGTTCTCGATGATGGCGATGTCGTGCCTGCGCGCCACCGCCGCGATCTGCTCGCGCCGGCCGGCATCCATCAGGGTGGCCGTAGGGTTGATCACCGACGGCTGCACGAACACGGCGCGGATGTCCGACAGCCGGCAGGCCTCGTCCAGCGCTTCCGGGATCAGCCCATTGTCGTCGATCGGCAAACCCTCGAGATTGAAGCCGAGATAACGCGCCAGCGGGATCAGCGTGTGGTGACCGATCGCCTCGGTGGCGACGGTCGAGCCGGGCGGCGCCACGCTCATCAGCGCCACTGTCATCCCTGCGGTGGCGCCGTTGGTCAGGCTGATGTTCTGCGGCGACGCGTCGAGGCCACAGAGGCGTAGCCACTCGACACCCACCGCGCGGTGGCGCGGGAACACCATGTTCGGCCTGAACGACAGTGCCGAGCTCGACGGCAGGTTTTCGGCGAGCCAGCCCAGCGCCTGCCTCAGCCGCTCCAGATGCATCGGTTCGCAGACCGGCTTCAGGATGGAGAGATCGATGACCTCGCCCAGCCGCTCCGGCAGATAGGGGGGCTCCGGCTCGCGGCGCTGTGTCTGCACGAAGCTGCCGCGGCCGACCTCGCCGGACACCAGCCCGCGGCGGATCAGCTCCTCATAGGCGCGGCTGACCGTCTGCACGGAAAGTTGCAGATCGTCAGCCAACTGCCGGTGCGTCGGCAATCGCGCACCGTTGGCCAGGCGCCCGTCATGGATGGCCCGCGCGAACTGGTCGGCGAGCGATTGATAGGCCGGCCGCCGGATAAGAGCGGGATCTGGTCGCCAAAATGTCATGACTTATTAGAGATCGAAATCAGTGCAATTGACAATCGAAATAATGCGCCGTCATGGTGTCCGGCACTGGAAGTGGGCGATCATGGCTGCAGCGAAACTCGATCCGATCGATATGAAAATCCTCGACGCCATCCAGCGCGACGGGCGCATCACCAAGCTGGCGCTGGCCGAGAAAGTCGGCCTGTCGCCGACGCCGTGCTGGATGCGGCTGCGCAAGCTGGAAAAGGCCGGCATCGTCTCGGGCTACCATGCCAGGATCGCCATGCGCGCCATCGCGCCGGTCGCTACCGTGCTGATGGAGGTGACGCTGGCTAGCCACCGCCAGGCCGACTTCGACCGTTTCGAGCGCGTCATCCGCGACATCCCCGAGATCGTCGCCTGCTGGTCTGTCGGCGGCGGCGTCGATTACCTGCTGAAGGTGATGGCGCGCGACATCGACGCCTATCAGCGGCTGGTCGACACTCTGCTCGAGCGCGAGATCGGCATCGACCGCTATTTCACCTATATCGTCACCAAGACGGTGAAGGAGGAGAGTGTGCTGCCGGTGGCGGACCTGTTGCCGGCGCAGTCGTGAGGTCGATCTGCCGGACCACACGTCTAGGAGATTGGTCGAGACATTTGTTGCTTCGTCATCCTGGGGCGAAGCAAGGAGCGAAGTGACGCGGCGCAGACCCCAGGATCCATTCCGTGACATCAGGGCGCCGCCACGGCGCAGAATTCTGCTCCGCTGCATTCCCTCTGCGAAGGTCACGGAATGGATCCCAGGGTCTCCGCGACGGAGCTTCGCTCCTGCTTCGCCCAGGGATGACGAGGCTGAGGAGGTGCAGCCAATCTCTCCACGGTTTGCTACAGTCTGACGTACGGCCGGAGAGATCGTCTGCCCGCTCGGTGCAATAGAGACAATCTCTCTACGTGCAGGCACGCAAACAGCCTCTCTGTTTGCGCGGCAGAGATAGTCTTGCGGCATCACCCGAACCGGGAGCCCGATGATGTCCGCACATTTTGCCCGCTCGCACCGCCATGAAGCGCTTGATCGCCTTGCCGACCGGCGGCTGCTGCGCGAACTCGCCTATGTCGCTGGCCACTGGACGGCGAGCGAGACCGCGGAGAGTTTCGAGGTGACCGATCCGGCCACCGGATCCACCGTCGCTTTCGTTGCCGCGCTCGATGCCCGGCAGACCACATTGGCGATCGATGCGGCATCGCGCGCCTTTCCTGCCTGGCGCGCATTGCTGCCGCAGGAACGGTCGAAAATCTTGCGAAAATGGTTCGATCTGATCGTCGCCGCCAAAAATGACCTGGCCCTGCTGATGACGCTAGAACAAGGCAAGCCGCTGAAGGAATCGCGCGGCGAGATCGACTACGCCGCCTCTTTTGTCGAATGGTATGCCGAGGAGGCCAAACGCCTCAACGCCGAAAGCGTCACCAGCCATCTGCCAAACGCCGAGATGGTGGTGCGACGCGAACCGCTTGGTGTCGTCGGCGTCGTCACCCCGTGGAATTTTCCCGCGGCCATGCTGACCCGCAAGGCGGCGGCCGCCCTCGCCGCCGGCTGCACCATCGTCGCGCATCCTTCCTCGGAAACGCCGCTGTCTGCACTGGCGTTGGCCGAGCTTGGCGAACGTGCCGGCCTGCCGGCTGGCGTGTTCAACGCCCTCACCGGCAGGGCTTCGATCATCGTCGGGCGGATGTGCGAAGACCCGCGGGTTCGCGCCATGAGCTTCACCGGCTCGACCGAGATCGGCAGGTTGATCGCCGCGCAAAGTGCGCCGACGATGAAGCGTCTGGTGATGGAGCTTGGCGGTCATGCGCCTCTGATCGTCTTCGCCGACGCCGATCTCGACAAGGCTGTGACCATCGCCGTCGACGCTAAATTCGCCACCTCCGGCCAGGACTGCCTCGCCGCCAACCGCATCTATGTCCAGCGTCCGATATACGATCGGTTCTGCGCTGCTTTCGCTAAACGCGTCGAGGCATTGCGGGCCGGCAATGGCCTCGCTGACGACACCGAAATCGGACCCTTGATGCACGAACGCGCGGTCAAGAAGGTCGAGGAGCAGGTGGCCGATGCGCTCGCCAAAGGCGCGCGTTGCCTGACCGGCGGCAAGCGCCATCCTGCCGGGCCGCTGTTCTACCAGCCGACCCTGCTGGCCGACGTTGGAGACGACGCTTTGATCATGCGCGAGGAGACCTTCGGTCCGGTTGCGGCAGTGACGCCTTTCGACAGCGAAGACGAAGTCGTCGCCCGCGCCAATGCGACAGAGTACGGCCTGGTCGCCTATGTCGTGACTGAAAACGGCGGTAGGCAATTGCGCATCGGCCGCGCGCTCGACTATGGCATGGTCGCCATCAACCGCGTCAAGATCACCGGCGCGCCGGTCCCGTTCGGCGGCGTCAAGCAGTCCGGCATCGGCCGCGAGGGCTCGCGTCACGGGCTCGAAGCCTTTACCGACTTCAAATATCTCTGCCTCGACGTGGCGTAACGCCCCGTCAGGCTTTTGCTTTCAAGGAGTAAAAAATGCTCGACCAGTCCAACGAACTCGCCGCCTGGGATCGCGATCATTTCTTCCATCCCTCGACCCATATGGGCACGCATGCGCGTGGCGAGAGCCCGACGCGTGTGATCGCCGGTGGCGAAGGCGTCACCATCTGGGACAATAACGGTCGCAAGAGCATCGATGCCTTCGCCGGGCTCTACTGCGTCAATGTCGGCTATGGCCGCCAGAAGATAGCCGACGCCATCGCCGCGCAGGCCAAGAACCTCGCCTATTACCACGCCTATGTCGGCCACGGCACCGAGGCATCGATCACGCTTTCCAAGATGATCATCGACCGCGCGCCGCAGGGCATGTCGAGGGTCTATTTCGGCCTCTCCGGTTCCGATGCCAACGAAACCAACATCAAGCTGATCTGGTACTACAACAACGTGCTCGGCCGGCCGGAGAAGAAAAAAATCATCTCGCGCTGGCGCGGCTATCACGGCTCCGGCATCATGACCGGATCGCTGACCGGCCTCGACCTGTTCCACAACGCCTTCGACCTGCCCCGCGCGCCGGTCCTGCACACCGAGGCGCCCTACTATTTCCGCCGCGCCGACCGCTCGCTGAGCGAGGAGCAGTTTTCGCAATACTGTGCCGACAAGCTCGAGGAGATGATCCTCGCCGAAGGGCCGGAAACAGTCGCTGCTTTCATCGGCGAGCCGATCCTCGGCACCGGCGGCATCGTGCCGCCGCCGGCCGGCTACTGGGTAAAGATCCAGGCGGTACTGAAGAAGTACGACGTGCTGCTGGTTGCTGACGAGGTCGTCACCGGCTTTGGCCGGCTGGGCACCATGTTCGGCTCCGACCATTACGGCATCAAGCCTGACCTGATCACCATCGCCAAGGGCCTGACCTCGGCCTATGCGCCGCTCTCCGGCGTCATAGTCTCAGACAAGGTCTGGCAGGTGCTCGTCCAAGGCTCCGACAAGCTCGGCTCGCTCGGCCATGGCTGGACCTATTCGGCGCACCCGATCTGCGTCGCCGCCGGCGTCGCCAACTTGGAACTGATCGACGAGATGGACCTAGTGCGGAACGCCGGCGAGACCGGCGCCTATCTCCGCGCCGAGCTGACGAAAGCCGTCGGCGGCCACAAAAACGTCGGCGAGGTGCGCGGCGACGGCATGCTGGCGGCGATCGAGTTCGTCGCCGACAAGAACGATCGCGTGTTCTTCGACGCCACGCAAAAAATCGGGCCGCAGGTCGCGACCACCCTTGCGGCAAGCGGCGTCATCGGCCGGGCCATGCCGCAGGGCGACATTCTCGGTTTCGCGCCGCCGCTCTGCCTCACCCGCGAAGAGGCCGACATCGTCGTGTCGAAAACAGCCGATGCGGTGAAAAGCGTGTTTGCCGACATCTGAAGAACCGACATGAATGCCATGACCAAGACCCTCCCCGCCACCATGGCCGCCGTGCAGCTGATCGGTCACGGCGGACCGGAAAAGCTCGTCTACCGCACCGATGTGAAAGTGCCCTCGCCCGCCCGGGGCGAAGTGCTGATCAAGGTCACCGCTTGCGGCATGAACAACACCGACGTCTGGGTGCGCCAGGGCGCCTATGGAACGGAGGAGGATGCCGCCGCTGTGTCGACCTGGCGTCGTCAGGGCAATACGCTGAGCTTCCCGCGCATCCAGGGCACCGACACGGTCGGCAACATCGTTGCCGTCGGCGACGGCGTGTCGCCGGCCCGCATCGGCGAGCGGGTGATGGTCGATTTCTCCATCTACAATCGCGACGACGATTCACTCGCCGACATCGACTATATGGGCCACGGTCGAGACGGCGGCTATGCCGAATACCAGGCGGTGCCTGCAGAGAATGCCCATGTCGTCGATACCGATCTGAGCGACGTCGAGCTTGCCACTTTCTGCTGCGCCTATCTCACCGGCGAGCAGATGCTGGAACGCGCCGCATTGAAGGCCGGCGAGCGTGTGCTGGTCACCGGCGCCTCGGGCGGCGTCGGCTCGGGCATCGTGCAGCTGGCGCGGGCGCGCGGCGCCATTCCCTATGCGGTTGCCGGCAAGGGCAAGGAACAGGCCGTGCGTGACATCGGCGCCGAGGCGGTGATCACCCGTGGCGTTGCCGATCTGCCGGCCGCCGTCAGCGCGGCGACCGGGGGCCAGCCGATCGACGTGGTGGCCGATCTGGTCGGCGGCGCGATCTTCAACGACCTCCTGCGCATCTTGAGGCCGGAAGGCCGCTATACCACGGCTGGTGCAATTGCCGGCCCGGTCGTGCAGCTGGATCTGCGCACCATGTATCTCAAACAGCTGCAACTGCATGGCTCGAGCCAGGGCACACGGGCGGATTTCCGCCGCATCGTGCGCTACATCGAGGAGAAGAAGATCCGGCCGCTGGTCGGCGGCGTCTACAAGCTGTCCGATTTCCATCGCGCCCAGGCGGATTTCATCGCCAAGGATTTCGTTGGCAAGCTGGTCGTCGTGCCGGATGCGATCGCCAAAATAGCGCGTCGACCAAAAACGCCTATGACAGGCTCGGGCCGTTCGCGGACGCGGTGAGGTCGAGCGCCACATCCAAGCAGCGTTTTCGTGATGGCTTTGTTTATCTGAATGAGCAAAACCCATTCTGATTTGGCTGCACGCCGGCAACAAGGATTCCTGACCCTCTCCTGCGGCGTTATAAGGTTTTCGCTATTTTCTTATAACTCCCGCTTGCGTCCCTTGAGGTCATGCCGCTATAAGAGAACCGCATTTTTCTTATAACCGGAGCCGCCTGACATGAAGACGGTCGACCTCGTTTACCGCACGATGTATGCGGAACTCGTCCAGCGATCCTTGGACGCAGCCTTCGAAACGGATTTCCCTACGACGGGCAATCTCGTCAAGGTGCCCGTCAAGGGCAAGGTATACTGGTATTTCGAGGAAACGCAGCCGACGAAGACGCGACGGTATGTCGGGCCTGACAGCGATCCCGAGATTGCAAAACGCGTCGAATCCTTCCGTCAGATCAAGGACGACCTCCGCGCCCGCAGGAAGCTGGTATCCACGCTCGTGCGCGAGGCAGGGCTGACAGAACCCGAAAGGTTCACCGGGGATGTCGTCGAGGCGCTGGGGAAGGCTGGCATCTTCCGCTTGCGCGGCGTCCTGGTCGGCACAGTCGCCTTTCAGTCCTACGCGGGCTATCTGGGCGTGAAGCTGCCCGGTGCAGCGTTGCAGACGGGCGATGCAGACTTCGCCCTATTCCATTCCGTGTCGGCCGCGGTCGAGGACAGCCTGCCGCCCATCCTCGAAATCTTGAGGGAGATCGACCCAACCTTCAGGGAAATCCCTTACAGATCAGATCCCGGACACGCGACGCAATTCGAGAACGCAGTCCGATACAAGGTCGAGTTCCTTACACCGAACACGGGCAGCGATGACTACGCCGATCATGCAACCTCGATGCCGTCTTTGGGCGGTGCATCCGCGCAGCCTCTTCGGTTTCTCGATTTCCTGATCCACGAACCAATCAGAACTGTGCTGCTGCATCGATCGGGAGTGCCTGTCGTGGTACCGTCGCCCGGACGATATGCGGTTCACAAGCTGATCGTTGCCTCGCGCCGACAGAACAACGCAAACGGCGTGGGCAAGCGGGAAAAGGATGTCCACCAGGCAGCACTTCTGGTCGAGGCACTGGAAGCTACCCGTCGCCAGGACGATCTCGCCATCGCGTTTTCGGAAGCGTGGGACAGGGGGAAACATTGGCGTGAAGCGATACAAAAAGGACTTGGCTTGATTCCCCAGAAACAGCGTGGCGACGTCGAGGCGACGATCGTCAACGCACTTTCAGGAATCGGCGAGGAACTGGAAGGATTCAGCGGCTCATCTGCGAAAACAAAGCACGGAGACTAAACGGCAGCAACGGGTGTGGAGGGTAACCTTCTGCCAGCCGTCGCCGAGGCGTTTTTGTTTTCAGGTTTCAAAATCGACTTTGCCTATTCAGCTCTGCGATCGGACCTGCTTGACGGCAGCCTCGAGCGACCGTTCAAACGCGTCGATCACCTGGTCGACCTGCGGCTCGGTGATGATCAGCGGCGGGCAGAAGGCCAGCGCGTCGCCCATATTGCGCGAGATGACGCCGTTCTGCTGCATGAAGCCGTTGACGAGCCCGCCCAGTTCACCGGTCTTCCCCCACGGCGTCTTGTTTGCCTTGTCGCCGACCAGCTCGACCGCCGCGACCAGGCCGATGCCGCGCACCTCGCCGACAAGCGGGTGCGAAGCGAGCGTGCGCAGCCGCTTCTGCAAATGCGCGCCGACCGCACGCGCATTGCCGACAAGGTCGCGCTCCTCGATCAGCTTCAGGTTCTCGAGCGCGACCGCTGCCGCAACAGGATGGCCGCCGCCGGTGAAACCGTGGCCGAAGGTGCCGATACGGTTGCTCTCGTCGGCGATCGGCTCGAATACCTTGTCATTGATCAGCAGGGCTGAGATCGGCAGGTAGGACGAAGAGATCTGTTTCGACAACACCATGATGTCGGGCCTGATGCCGAAGGTCTGCGAGCCGAACATCTCACCTGTTCGGCCAAAGCCGCAGATCACCTCGTCGGCGATGAGCAGGATGTCGTATCTCGATAGCACCGCCTGTATCTTCTCCCAGTAGCCGGCCGGCGGAACGATGACGCCGCCGGCGCCCATGATCGGTTCGCCGAAAAAGGCGGCGATGGTTTCCGGTCCTTCGGCGAGGATCAGCTTTTCCAGCTCGTCGGCGAGCCGCGTCGAAAACAGCTCTTCGCTTTCACCCGGCAGCGCCTCGCGCCAATGGTGCGGCGTCGAGGTGTGCAGCACATTGGCGATCGGCAGATCGAACGAAGTGTGGTTGTTGGGCAGTCCGGTCAGGCTTGCCGAGGCGATGGTGACGCCGTGATAGCCCTTCTTGCGGCTGATGATCTTCTTGCGCGCCGGCTGGCCGAGCGCATTCGACCGGTACCAGATCATCTTCATGGCCGTATCGTTGGCCTCGGAGCCGGAATTGGTGAAATACGCCTTGCTCATCGGCACCGGCGCCATCTGCACCAGTCTCTCGGCGAGATCGATCAGCGGCGAATGCGATTTGGAGCCGAAATCGTGATAGTAAGGCAGCTTCGACATTTGCCGTACTGCCGCATCGACCAGCCGCTTCTCCGAAAAACCGACCGCGACGCTCCAGAGCCCCGCCATCGCCTCGATATAGCGGTTGCCGGCAAGGTCCTCGACATAGATGCCGTCGCCCTTCTCGATGACGAGCGGCCCCGACTCCTGATGCTTGCGCGCATTCGTATAGCCATGCATGTGAAAGCTTATGTCGCGGGCTTCGGGTGAATTCGGTCTTGCGTCCATGACGGCTCCTGTGCTGCACGCGGAACAGTCCTGCCGCCGGTCCGGCTCAGCAGGTCCCCGTGCGTTATGCCGTTTGATGCATCTTTCTCGAACGGTATAGTGTCAAGCGCTTTCGACAGGGCCAGCGGATGGATGGACGCATGCAGAACTTCGGCTTGACCTGACCGTGGACCATGTCGACTGCATTGTCGCCGGCGCCGGCGTTGTTGGCCTGGCGATCGCGCGAGAGATGGCGCAGCGCGGCATCGATACGCTGGTCCTGGAAGCCGAGAGCGCTATCGGCACCGGAACAAGTTCGCGCAATTCCGAGGTCATCCATGCCGGCCTCCACTATCCGGTTGGATCGCTGAAAGCCCGGTTCTGCGTGGCCGGCCGGGAAAGACTCTATCGCTATTGCGAGGAGCGGGCGATCCCGCACGCGCGCTGCGGGAAGCTCATCGTTGCCACAAATGCCGAACAGGAGCCGGTGCTCGCCTCAATCCGGGCCAATGCACGCGCTTGCGGCGCCGGCGACCTGGTGCCGTTGCGCGAAGCCGAGGCGCATGCGCTGGAGCCCAGCCTTAAGTGCACGGCGGCGCTGCTGTCGCCCGCCACCGGCATCATCGACAGCCATGCCCTGATGCTCGCCCTGTTGGGCGACGCCGAGGAGCACGGGGCGGCACTTAGTCTCAACACGCGCATCGCCTCCGGCCGCATCGAAGCAGGCCGCGTCGTGCTCGAGACGGTGGACGCTGCCGGCGGCGAGCGCTTCGAGATCGCCACTCCGCGTTTCGTCAATGCCGCCGGGCTTGGCGCCGCAGCACTTGCCGGTTCGCTTGAAGGGCTCAATCAGCAATTCGTGCCAAAGCTCCATTATGCCAAGGGCAATTATTTTTCGGTGGCCGGCCGGGCGCCGTTCTCGCGATTGGTCTATCCGGTGCCCGAACCCGGCGGGCTCGGTGTTCATCTGACGCTCGACCTCAATGGCGTCGCCCGCTTCGGGCCGGACGTCGAATGGACCGATCAACTCGACTACCGCGTCGACCCGGCTCGTGGCGAGCGCTTCTACAGCGAGATCCGCAAATACTGGCCGGACCTGGCCGATGGCAGCCTGCAACCCGCTTACAGCGGCATCCGGCCAAAACTGTCCGGTCCCGGTGAGGCCAATGCCGACTTCGTCGTCCAGGACGTGGCGGTGCACGGCGTGGATAGCCTGGTCAACCTGTTCGGCATCGAAAGCCCCGGCCTGACCTCCTGCCTGACGATTGCCGACCATGTCGCGCAGTGCCTCGCGCCGAAGTTGTAGCGTGCGGCGCCCCGCGCCGCGATCTGCACTGTATCAAGGCGCATTGCGTGAACTTTCAGACGCAAGTCCCCTATGAGGCACATCGCGCACTTGCAGCCCGCTCCGCGCTCTGATTCCCTGCATTCTGGGGCTGTCCTGATTCGCACTGCCCGGTTCAGAGTTTTCGCAGTGCGCCCGGGACAAGCTTCCAGCGACCACTCGGCGTATCCAGGGAGAACGGCAATGAACACCGCGACGAGGCCGGTAATCTCGGAGATGAGGCCCAAGATCACCGTCGTCGGGGTCGGCGGCGGCGGCGGCAACGCCGTCAACAACATGATCGCCGAAGGCCTGCAGGGCGCGGAATTCATCGTCGCCAACACCGATGCCCAGGCCCTTGCCATGTCGAAGGCAACGAGGCTGATCCAGTTGGGCGCTCATATCACCGAAGGTCTCGGCGCCGGGTCCCTGCCCGAGGTCGGCCGTGCTGCGGCCGTGGAATCCATCGACGAGATCATGGATCACCTTGCTGGAACGCACATGTGCTTCGTGACCGCCGGCATGGGAGGCGGAACCGGCACTGGTGCCGCGCCTGTGATAGCGCAGGCAGCGCGGGCAGCCGGAATACTGACCGTTGCCGTCGTCACCAAGCCATTCGTCTTCGAAGGCAGGCGCCGCATGTACGCTGCCGATGAGGGCATCGAGCGCCTGCGCGAAAGCGCCGATACCGTCATCGTCATTCCCAACCAGAACCTGTTCAGGATCGCCGACGC
This sequence comes from Mesorhizobium sp. M0590, assembly GCF_040320905.1. NCBI lineage: Bacteria > Pseudomonadati > Pseudomonadota > Alphaproteobacteria > Hyphomicrobiales > Phyllobacteriaceae > Mesorhizobium > Mesorhizobium sp. M0590. The sequence goes on along the minus strand of NZ_JAMYQN010000013.1, from coordinate 106,900 downwards.
CAGAACCACGTTCGCCGACGCCTTCGCCATGGCCGACCGGGTCCTCTATGCGGGTGTCGGCTGCATCACCGATCTGATCGTCAAGGAAGGCCTGATCAATCTCGACTTCGCCGATGTGAAGTCGGTGATGCGCGACATGGGCCGCGCCATGATGGGAACCGGCGAAGCCGCCGGAGAAGGCCGCGCCAAGAAGGCAGCGGAAGCGGCAATCGCCAACCCGCTGCTCGACGAAGCTTCGATGATGGGCGCCAAGGGCGTCCTTGTCTCGATATCGGGCGGCATGGACATGACGCTGTTCGAGGTCGACGAAGCCGCTACCCGCATCCGCGAGGAGGTCGACAACGATGCCGACATCATCGTCGGCGCCATCTTCGACAAGGCACTCGCCGGAAAATTCAGGGTGTCGGTCGTGGCGACCGGCTTGCGGCGTGGCCTGGAGATTCCACTGCTTGCCGAACCGGAAGTTCGCATGAACTGAACAGCGTTATCGCGTGCGGTTCGCTCAGCTGATTGCCAGCCTCGCGTCACCACGGCCGCGCGCCGTCGATGACTTCCATAGCGCGTGCAGCAAAACGGCCGGCCAGCGGTGCCACGTCGGCCGCATCGGCCGCAACCGCGCTGCCGGCCAGCACGCGGTCGGCGATGCCGACGAAGATCACGGCAAAGCGGAACATGGCAAACACCAGATGGAACCGCTGGAGCGGCGCCGTCGGCACGGCGTGGGCGAAGTAATGATCGAGGAATTCGCGCTGTGTCGGAATCCCGAGGGCTGCCTGATCAAGGCCGAGGATGCCGCCATATTCGTCCGATGAGGAATGCCAGGGCATCGAGCAGAAGCCGAGATCAGCAAGCGGATGGCCGAGGGTCGATAACTCCCAGTCGAGTATGCCGATCACCTCGGGCCGCTCGGGATGGAAGATGAGATTGCCGAGACGGAAATCGCCATGCGCGATCGAAACGTGGCCGTCATCTGGCGGAAGATGTCGCGGCAGCCATTCGGCGACGGCTTCGAGCGCGGCAATGCGCTCACTCGGCGATTCCCGCAACTGTCTGGTCCAGCGCGCGATCTGTCGCTCAAAATAGTTCCCGGGACGGCCATAGTCGCCGAGCCCAACCTCTTCCGGCCGGACGGCGTGCAGCTTTGCCAGCGCCTCGGCCATGCCGAAATAGATGCCGCGCCGCTCGTCCGGCGTCAGTCCCGGCAACGCGCCATCGTGGAACACCCGGCCGTCGAGCCGCTGCATCAGATAGAACGGCGTGCCGAGCGGCTCGTCGCCGTCGTGATAGAGCACCGGCCGCGGCACCGGCACCTTTGTCGATGCTAGCGCCTCGATCACACGGTACTCGCGATCGACCGCATGAGCGCCGCGCAGGATCGGTCCCGGAGGTTTCTTGCGCAGAACCATGCGGCGGCCGCCATAGTCGACGAAATAGGTCGGGTTGGATTGGCCGCCGACGATCCGCTCAAGCGACATCTGGCCATCGCCAAAATGCGCTCTCAGAAAATCCTCCAGGCGTACTGGATCGAAATCCATCCTCATTGCCGGCTCAGCGGTTCCCGCCGCGACCTGTTTCGTCTTGTCTGCCGGCTTCGACATGCCAGCGCCAGAAGCCCGCACCTTCCTCGTTGAGAAAGCGGTTGAGCACCATCTTGTGGACCTCGTCGGCGCCGTCCACCAGGCGAGCCTGGCGGGCGTAGCGGTAGATCCATTCGAGTACAGTGTCTTTCGAATAGCCGCGGGCGCCGTTGATCTGGATCGCCACGTCGGCGGCGTCATGCAGCATGTTGGCGACCTGGATCTTGGCCATGGAGATCTCCTTGCGGGCAAAGCCGCCGCGATCGAGCTCCCAAGCCGCCTTCATCACCAGCAGCCGCCCGATCTCGATGCGCATGGCAAGATCGCCGAGCATCAGCTGGATACTCTCACGGTCGGCCAAAAGCTGCCCGAAACCGCTACGCTCGGCGGCATAGGCGCGCGCGATCTCGATGCAGCGCTTGGCAAGCCCGAGCCAACGCATGCAATGGGTGAGCCGCGCCGGACCGAGCCGGACCTGGGTAACCCGGAGGCCGCTGCCTTCGCCGGCAAGCACGTCCTCGACCGGGACTTCCAGGCCGTCGAATTCCAACTCGCAATGGCCGCCATGTTCTTCCGGTCCCATGATCTCGATGCGCCGCACGATCCGCCAGCCCGGCTGGTCCTTGTGGAACAGCAAGGCCGAAAGGCCGTGACGCGGATCGTCCGAAGTGCGCGCAATGAGAATGAAGTGGCTCGCCTCTTGCGCGCCGGTGATGAACCATTTGCGGCCTTTGACGACATATCTGTCGCCACGCCGTTCGGCTCTGGTCATGATCATCGACGGGTCGGAGCCGCCGCCCGGATGCGGTTCCGTCATTGCGAAAGCCGAACGCACCTTGCCCTCGACGATCGGCTTCAGCCATCTTTGCTTCTGCTCCGGCGTTCCCAGTCGCTCCAGCACCATCATGTTGCCATCCTCGGGGGCCGCGGAATTGAACACGACCGGACCGAAGATCGAGCGGTTCATCTCTTCATAGCAGACGGCCATATCCACCTTGGAAAGGCCGGCCCCGCCGGTCTCGGGTTTGAGCTGCAGGCACCACAGGCCGGCTGCTTTCGCCTTGCCCCGCAGCGTTTCGAGCAGCGGCAGCGCGACATTGCCATGGCCGTCGTAGGAAGCCTTATCTGCCTCGAGCGGCAGGATTTCGCGCTCGACGAAATCGGCGATCCGGCTGCGGAAGGCCTCGGTTCGGACGGAAATGTCGAAATTCATGGCGCTCACAAGGATGAAACGAGATGCCGCCATCGGCTCCGATGGTCGCGCCGCTAGTGTAACTGCCGTCGTTGAATGCGAGCAACAGCAGTTCGCCGGCCGTTCCTTGCGCACGTTCAAAGCGCCGGTTCGATATGGATCGATGCCGGCGTGCTGCCGATGGCGGTCGAATTCCAGGAGTACTCAGGTTTCGTATGGCTAACGTCCGCGACAATGCTCAGATCAATTCGAGGACAGCGCAGCCATAGCCGTCCAGCGTCAACACTCCGGAGACAGGTCCTTCGCTATCGAGCAGGTTGCTGCCGAAGGGAACGCCGGTTACCGCAACGGGCGTGTCTTTGATGTTTTGCACGAACAACAGCCGGCGTTCGTCATTCTCGCGCATCGTGACCTCGACGCCGTCCGGCAGATCCGGAACCAGAGGCTCCACATTCGCATCCACGAAAGTGCGCGTAGCGAGTTGAGCTGTCAGCTCCGGGGTTAGATAAGTGCCGACATAGAGCACACGGCCCTTGCCGACGGCGCGGGAGGTAATTGCAGGCGTTCCTGCCGCGTAGCGGTTCGACCAAACCCCTACAATTTCGACTTCCGGTTCGACTGCGAGGTTCTCATAGAAATAACCGGCATCGAACTCGTGGTTTCCGACGGTGAAACGACGGATACGGCGGCTGGATTCGGCCGGTCTGTCGGGAGGAATGACGAGCCCGCCGGAGCGCGACATCGTATTGAACAGGCCATTGGCCCCAGGTGCCGCCAGCCGCCCGAAATCCTCGACGCGAACGCCGGTCAACTTCGACAGCGACCGGCCCGGCGCTGTCTCGCGGATGACGTGGTTGTTTTCGTCGCGGGTTCCCGTGCGCGCGCCGATGATGACGGTACCGCCATTTTCGGCAAAGACTTGCAGCCGCTCGGTCCAGCTGTCCTTCCAGATCACCCAATGCGGCACGTAGAACACCTTGAGCTTCGACAGATCGTCTTCCGGGTGGATGAAGCCGCAGGCGATGCCGCGGTCATAGCAATACTGATGCAGCAAGATTGCATCATCCTGCGGACTTGGCAGGCCGATGGGGAAGGTCTTGTGGGCTTCCTGATTGTCGAAGTCCGAGCCGGCGATGCCGACATCCATCCGCACATGGGTGCCCAGGATCTTGTCTTTAAGCGCCGTCATCTCGGTGGCGAACTGCCTGGCTTCGTCATAGCGGCGGCGAGCGACATCATCATGGTCTATGATGCCCATCCAGTATATCTCGGCGCCGAAATGTGCGGGACGCCAGCGGAAGAACATGATCCCATCGGCGCCACGCGCAACCGACGACATCGCCATGCGTCGCATTTCGCCCGGCTCCGGCGTCAGCGTGCAGAAGCCCGGCTGGGCGCCAAAACCCGACTGTTGTTCCGGCACTATGTAGTTGCCGGAAAATCCCCTGCAGATGTCGAGATGCAGCGCCTGGATCTTGGCGTGATTGCCGAGGCGAAAGAACTCGTCATAGAGGAACGGATAGATGTCGTAGCCGACGAAGTCGAGATCGGTGGAGAATTGGCCGCGAAAGTCGATGTCACGCAATCCGCCGAGATTGTGGAAGATGAACCAACTGGCATTCGCTTTTCTCAGGATCTCGACCTGGTCGTGCTGGAACCGTGCTGTCGAAAAGGCGAGAAAACGGTGGTAGTCCTGGAGGTGACCGGGACCGGGAAAGGACGGGGAAAAATCCAGCGGGAAGACAATTTCGCGGAAATCGCCGTAAGCCGTCGCCCAGAAATCGCCACCCCAGGCGAAGTTCAGCCTGTCTATCGTCTTGTAGGTTTCCTGGAGATAAGCCTGGAATTCCTTCAATGCCGACGGCGAATAGGATTCCGGCATGCTGGTGTTGAGTTCGTTGTCGGTCTGCCAGCCTATGACATTTGCATTGTCGCGGTAGTGGTCCGCCATCGCGTCGGTGATCTTGCGGCTATAGTCGCGAAACACCGGGCTGCTGGTGTCGGCATACTGGCGTGAGCCGTGGCTCATCGACCGGCCATTTCCATCAAGCCGCAGGATTTCCGGATGCTTTGCCGTCAGCCAGCGCGGCGGAGTGGCGGTCGGCGTGCACAAGATCGTGTTGACGCCGTGACGCGCCAGCCCCTCGATTGCCCGGTCGAACAGGCTGAAATCGAAGATGCCTTCACGCGGTTCGAAAATGTGCCAGGCGAATTCGCCGAGGCGGGCGACGTTGAAGCCGGCCTCGGCCATGCGCCTGGCGTCATTGTCCCAGTAACTCTCGTCCACATGCTCGGGGTAATGCGGCGCGCCGACCAGAAAGCGGTCGGTCTGGATCGTGCGCCAGACCGACAGGGCGCGGCCGTTTGAAGTCTTGTTCACGAAGGATACTCCTGCAGGTCAGTCGGTGATGGTGGATTTGCGGGCACTGATTGTCCGCTCATCGACAGAGGAAAAGAGATAGACGTCACGCGGCTCGACCTTGAAGCCGACGGTCGCATCGGCAGCGACGGCACTCGCATGGCCGATCTGGACGGTGACGTTGCCGCTGCCGCTTTCGGAACTGACGCATTGCAGCGGGCCGGCGTCGGCATAGAGGATGGTCTCGCGGCCGAGATGCTCGACCAGCCGTACCCGTCCGGCAAAACTCGCCGTCTCTTCCGCGGCCAAGCTGATGCTCTCCGGCCGAATCCCCATCGTCACCCTATCGCCGACCTGTACGGATGCCGCTTCCGTCAGTTCGACAGTCAAAGGAGAAAGGCCGGCGGTCGACAGCGTGGCGGCGCCGCCGGAGACAGCGGCGACGGTCACTTCGAAAAAATTCATTCGGGGTGCGCCGAGGAAGCCCGCGACGAAGAGATTGGCCGGATTGCGGTAGAGTTCGAGCGGAGCGCCCACCTGCTCGACCGAGCCGCGATTGAGCACGACGATACGGCTCGCCATTGTCATCGCCTCGGTCTGGTCGTGCGTGACATAGACCATGGTGGCGCCGAGCCTGGCGTGCAGATCGGAAAGCTCGACGCGCATCTGCGTGCGCAGCGCTGCGTCAAGGTTGGATAGCGGTTCGTCGAACAGGAACACGTCGGGCGAGCGGGTTATGGCACGGCCGATGGCCACACGCTGACGCTGGCCGCCGGAAAGCTGTTTCGGCCGCTTGTCGAGCTGGTCGGTAATGCGAAGGATCTTGGCGGCTCGCAGCACGGCGGCATCGATCTCGGCCTTGGGGCGATGCGCCATGCGCAGGCCGAAACCCATGTTCTCGGCGACCGTCATGTGCGGGTAAAGCGCATAGGACTGGAAGACCATGGCAATGCCGCGCTCACCCGGCTCGGTGGTGGTGACATCACGGCCGTTGATGAGAATTTCACCGGTCGAGACGGTTTCAAGCCCGGCGATGATCTTCAACAGCGTTGACTTGCCACAGCCGGACGGCCCGACGGTGACAATGAACTCGCCCTGTTCGACGCTGAGATCGATGCCGCGCAGCGCGTGGTAGCTGCCATAATTCTTTTGTATCTGCCGGAGTTCAAGACTGGTCATGGAGCCCTGCTTGCGAAATCAGTTTCGGATCGGGTGGGCGACGCCTTGAAGCCATGGCGCTCATCCCTTGACCGCTCCCATGGTGAGGCCGGTGATGAAGTGCTTCTGCATTAGGAAGAACATGGCAACCGGCGGCAAAGCCACGACGATGGTGCCAGCCGAGATCAGGTTCCAGGCCGAGACCCATTCGCCGCGCAGATTGGCGAGGCCGGCGGTGACCGGTTTGACGGTATCGCTGATGGTGAGCACGACCGCCCAAAAATAATCGTTCCAGATAAAGGTGAAGAGCAGGATGGCCAGCGCCGCGAGAGCCGGCCGCACCAATGGGACCACGACATGTACCAATGTCTGAAACGGCGTCGCGCCCTCGGCCCTGGCGGCCTGAAACAGTTCTCCCGGCAAGGCGGCGATGAAGTTGCGCATGAACAGTGTCGCAAACCCGGTCTGGAAGGCGATGTGGAAGATGATCAGGGCCGCCATCGTGTCGTAGAGGTTGAGCCGCACCATGAGATCGCGCACCGGGATCATCATGATCTGGTGCGGCAGGAAGTTTCCGCCGACGAACAGGGCGAAGACGAGCATGTTGCCGCGAAACCGGTAACGGGCGAGCACGAACCCAGCGAGCGTGCTCAAGATGAGAACGCCCATCACCGAGGGGATGGTGATCGTCAGGCTGTTGAGGAAGTAGCGGGCCATCGGCGTCTGGGTGAAGACCGCCGTGTAGTTGTCGACCAGGCCGAATTGGGTCGGCCAGCCCCACAGATTGCCGCCCATGACATCCTGCGTAGAGCGGAACGAGGTAAGAATGATGGCAAAGAGCGGCGCCAGCCAGACAATCAGGATGCCGACCACCAGCACGACATAGAGGCCACGCTGCCAAATAGCAGTCTCGGGAATCGGGCGGGGAAACATCAGCCGCCTCTTTCATCGGCGCGGATCATCCGCGTCAGGTACCAGGCGATGAAGACCGCCATGATCACGAACAGCACCGAGGCAATGGCCGCGCCATAGCCGAAGCGGTAGGAAAATATGGACTGCTCGAACATCTGATAGGCAAGCACCTCGGACGAACCGAAGGGGCCGCCGCTGGTCATCACCGAGACCATGTCGAAGGAACGCAGTGCGCCGACGACAGTGACGGCGATGGCGATAAAGGTGACCTGCGTCAGCTGCGGCAACACGATGTGGCGCAGCATGTTCCAGCCCCTGGCGCCGTCGACCCGCCCGGCGCCGATCAGGTCCTCGCTGAGATTGTTGAGGCCGGCGAGATAGAGCACCATGCAGAAGGCGATCTGCGGCCACAACGCTGCGATCACGACGGCGAAGGTGACGAAATTTTCATCCGACAGCACTGCCGGGGCGGTCGCGCCGAAGGTGCGGAAGATCAGGGCGAGAAGTCCGAATTCCGGCGTATAGACCCAGGTGAAGACCACGCCGACGGCAACCGAAGCCAGCACCAGCGGAATGAAGAACAGCGATTTGAGCAGGCGCATGCCGCGGATTTTCTGGTTGACGAGCAGCGCGATGGCGAGGCCGAGCGGCGGCGCCAGCATGAACATCACCAACCAGATCAGATTGTTCTTCAGCGAAACATAGAACTGCGGGTCGGCGAACAGTTCGCGGTAGTTGCCGAGGCCGATCCAGACCATCGGGCTGAAGCCGTCCCATTCGTGCAGGCTGATCCATAGGCTCTCGACCGCAGATGCCAGAATGACGACGGAAAACAGCACAGCGGCGGGCAGAATCAGAAGTGTCGGTGTCAGCCACCAGCGATGGCGGCGCCAAAGCTTCGTCATTTTGGGAGACCTCATTCACGGAAAGCATCGGGGAGCAGAGCACGAACCCCGCTCCCCTCCGCTGGGAGGCGCTAGATCTTGAAGATCCGGCGACGGGTTCCCTCGAGACGCTGAAGAATGGCGTCCCGGCGCTCCGGCTTGGCCATGAATTCCTGGAAGCCGACCAGGCCGGCCTGGGCCATGTCGGGATCGGTATCGCGGTCGTAATATTGCGATGTGCCGGCCACCGTCTTCAGGCTTTCCACGGCTGCGTTGACCAGCGGATCCTTGCTGGCCGGAAGGTCGTTGCGCGGCGGAACGTTGCCGCCAGGTTCCAGATAAGGGCCGAAATTTTCCGGCTGGTAGAAGAAGGCGAGGAACTCGCGGGCACCCGCCTTGTTCTTGGCGTTGGCCGGGATGTGGACCGAATTGACCGAGAATTCTTCGTAGCGGTCGAGGGCGCCGTCAATCTTCGGGAAAGGAGCGAATGTCAGCTGCTCGAGATCCTGCTCAGGGAAAGTAGCCTTCACGAAGGCACCGAGGTTCATCATGCCGGCCTTCTTCTGGGCGAGGAAGGCGCCGGCCTCCTGCCAGCCGAACGACGTCTGATCCGGTGTGAAGAAACCCTGCTTGATCAGCTCTTCCCAGTGGTCGAAAACAGGCGTCAGCGCCGGGTCGGTGTAAGCCATCTTGCCGTTCATCAAGGCAAAGTGCTTGTCGAGACCGTTGATCCGCAGGTTCATCTGGTCGAACCATCCGGCCGCCGGCCAGAGTTCCTTGGTGCCGATGCTGACGGGAATAAGGCCGGCAGCCTTGGACTTCTGGCCGTAAGCCAGGAATTCGTCCCAGGTCGCCGGCACCGTCAGTCCGTGCTCGGCAAAGACGTCCTTGCGATAGAACATGCCCCACATCGTGCCGCCAGTCGGCAGGCCATACTGCTTGCCGTCGACAGTGACGGCACCGGTCATGGCACCCAGCACGTCCTTGTACTTTTCCTTCTCGAACAGATCCGAAATGTCGTCGAACAGGCCGCGGGTGACGAAGGCGCGCATGCGGTTTCCGGAGAACCAGAAGCAGACATCCGGCGCCCCGGCGACAAGGTAGTTGCGGATCGCGGTCTTGTGGGCCTCGTGATCCATATTGTTGATCACAACCTTGGTGCCGGACTGCTTCTCGAAGTCGGCCGCAATGCGCCGCAAGATCGGCAGGGCATCGGCATTGTTTTCGTCTGAAATGATGGTGACTTCGCTCGACTGGCTGAGTGCCGGCATCGGGAAGCCCGCGAGGGCTCCAGCGGAAATGCCCCCAGCTCCCTTCAGGAAATTGCGCCGCGTCGACGGCTTTTCAATCCACTTGAACGTCATTGTTACTCCTCCCGTGTTGTCAATTTCTCTACTGGCACACCGGCCGGCGCGGTTGTTCTTCTCACCGGCACCGCTCACCTCCCGGGCAAGGGAATATGCTTGCCCGCTCCTTCAGAGCGGTGATATTGCTAACCGGATTAATTTCGCTGACCCCCGGTTCGGGTGTTGAACAGTCGGGCAAACTTATGCATACGTTTTCTCGAGAGGCAATAATTAATTTACAAAATTAAGAAAGCGGATCCGTGAAGCTCAAGGGTGACCCGAGCACGACTCGGGCGATGAACCGCAGACTGATCCTCAATCTCTTGCGGCAGGAAGGAGCGCGCAGCCGGGCCGACATAGCGTCAGTTACCGGCCTTAGTCCGGCAGCGGTCACCTTCGTCGTGGCCGACCTCATCGAGGATGGCCTGCTGATCGAAGGCAAGACAGTCGTGGGCTCGGCTGGGCGCCGCCCTATCCCGGTGGATATCAACTATGCCAACGGCCTTGCCATAGGTTTCAAGCTGATGGTCGGATCGGTCGAATGCGTGGTCACCGATCTTGCGACCAATCCGCTGGGCTCTCTGCGCGTCAAGCTCTCGGACAGCGATCCCGACCATATCATAGCGACCTTGGCCAAGGCGGTACCGGAGCTGATTTCCATTGTCGATCGGCCCGCTGCCAAGCTTGCCGGGATCGGCGTTTCAATGCCTGGCGTCATAGACAACCAGAAGGCTGTGTGTATCCGCAGCAATCGCTACAACTGGGACAACGTTCCCCTTGGCCCGATGCTGGCCGAACTGGTAGACGTCCCCGTGTGGCTTGAGGACGACACCAATGCCTATGCCATTGCCCAGCAACTCTTCGGCCTCGGACGCCAGCACCGCAATATGGCCGTGCTGGCGATCGGCGTCGGAATCGGCTGCGCGCTCGTCTTCGATGGCAAACTCTATCGCGGCGCGAACGGTGCCGCCGGCAAGTTCGGCCACAGCTCTTATGAGGAGAACGGCCGCCTTTGCGAGTGCGGAAAACGCGGCTGCTTGATGGCCTATTACGCCGAGCCGGCGATCCTGCGCACCTGGCGCGAAGCCACCGGGCACAACGAAACGGATAGCAAAGTCAGCCTTATGGCAGCCTTGGCAGACCGCGAACCGCGAGCCGTCGCCATTCTCGAAGAAGCCGGACATGGCATCGGCCGGCATCTCGCCAATCTTGTCAACATCACCGACCCGGAGGTCATTGTCGTCGGCGGTGAAGCCGTGTCGTTTGGCGATGCGCTGTTTGGCCCAATGCGGCTGACGCTTGGGAAAAATACCTTTCGCGCGGCACCACCAATGCTGCTGGACTGGGAGGACAATTCCTGGGCAAGGGGAGCGGCTGCTCTCGTAACGCAGAAACTCTTTGATTTCGAAACATCTGCCGGCAACGCCGCTCCGCTTTCAAAGCCGGCCCTATGGTCGGCATAGGTGAGTGAAACAGACAGCCCTGCGCCTCAGGCCGCCCGAACGCTGCGCGCTCCACGCGCCCAGGCCGGCAGCCAATCGCCATGCGCAACCAGCAAATCATCGACCAGCGACCATATCTGGTCGAGGTCGAGCTCGGCCGCCGTGTGCGGGTCCATCATCGCCGCGTGATAGATGTGCTCGCGGTTCTCGGTCATCAGCGCTTGGACCGTCAGCTCCTGGACGTTGATATTGGTGCGGATCAGCGCGGTGAGCTGCACCGGCAGGTCGCCAATGAACGTGGGTTGAATGCCGGAGGCGTCGACGAGGCATGGCACCTCGGCCGCGCAATTATACGGCAATGTCGTGATGCAGCCATTGTTGCGGACGTTGCCGTAGATCACCGACGGCTCGCCGGTCCAGACCGAGTTCATGATCGAGGACGCATATTCCTTCGACTGCTCCACTTCGATCTTGTCAGCCGAGCGATAGGCTTCCGCTTGCCCCTTCCAGCGTTCGATCTGCTCGATGCAGCGCTTCGGGTATTCGTCGAGCGGGATACCGAATTTCTCGATCAGATCCTCGCGCCCGTCCTTGATGAAATAGGGCGTGTATTCCGCGAAATGTTCGGAGCTCTCGGTGACGAAGTAACCGAGGCGCTTCAGCATCTCGTAGCGCACCTTGTTCGGGCAGCGCGGATTCCATCCAGGCTTCGGCGCCCGCCCTTCGCTGTAGGCGCGCAGCAGATCCGGATAGAGATTGCGGTAGGAGCCGTCCGGCTGGCGATGCTCGAACTTCAGGTAGAAGGCCATGTGATTGATGCCGGCCGAGCGGTAGCGAATCTCCTCGCAGGGAATGTCGAGATCATGCGCCAGCTCCATTGCCGTGCCTTGCACCGAATGGCAGAGGCCGACCTGCTTGATGTGGGGGTATTTCTCCGCGATCGCCCAGGTGTTGATCGCCATCGGGTTGACATATTGCAGCATGATCGCGTGCGGGCAGACCGCGAGCATGTCCTCGCAGATCTTCCAGAGATGCGGCACGGTTCTCAAGCCTCGCATGATGCCGCCGACACCGAGCGTATCGGCGATGGTCTGGCGCAGCCCGTATTTCTTCGGAACTTCGAAATCAGTTACCGTGCAGGGCTCGTAGCCGCCGATCTGGAAGGCGACGACGACGAAATCGGCGCCCGCCAGCGCCTTGCGCTGGTCCGAATAGGTTTCGGCTTTGGCCTTTACGCCAAGCGTCGAGATCAGCTTGCCGACGACGATTGCGCTTTCCTCGAGCCGTTGCGGATTGATGTCCATCAGCGCGATCGTCGAGCCGGATAAAGCCGGACGCTGCAATATGTCGCCGACGATGTTCCTCATGAACACCGTCGAGCCAGCTCCGATGAAAGCGACCTTGGGATTTCTTGCCACAACAACCTCCGGCATAAGCAATTAGGCTACCTCGAAAGCGGCTTTGACCAGCCGTTCGGTGTAAGCGGTCTTGGGATGGGACAGGACTTCGTCGACCGGCCCCTCTTCAACGATCTTGCCGTGCTGCATGACGATGACGCGGTGGCACAGCGCCCGCACGACCTTGAGGTCGTGCGAGATGAAGATGTAGCTCAGGCCCCGTTCGCGCTGCAGCTTGCGCAGCAATTCGATGATCTGCGCCTGGACCGAGAGATCCAGCGCCGATGTCGGCTCGTCGAGTACGATGAATTCCGGTTCGAGCGCGACGGCGCGGGCAATCGCAATACGCTGGCGCTGGCCGCCGGAAAACTCGTGCGGGAAACGGGAGAGGATATCGCCGGGCATGCCGGCGCTGATCAGCGCCTCGCGCACCCGCTCGATCCGATCGTTCCTGGTGGCGCCCATGCGGTTGACGACCAGCCCTTCCTCGATGATCTGGCCGATCGTCATGCGCGGGTTGAGCGACGAGAACGGATCCTGGAAGACGACCTGCATGCGCGACCGCAACGGCCGCATCTGCGCCCGCGAACAGCCATGGATCGGCCGGCCATCGAAATAGATCTCGCCGCTGTCCGTGGTGTTGAGCCTGAGCAACGCCTCGCCGAAGGTGGTCTTGCCCGATCCGGATTCGCCAACGAGACCCAGCGTCTCGTGCCGCCGAAGGGTCAGGCTGAGGCTGTCGACGGCGACGAGTTCGCGCAGGTCCGGCCTCATGAACGTGCCATGCCGCAGCATGAAGGAGACGCGCACATTCCTAGCTTCAAGAATAACGTCGGCGCCTTCCGGCAACGGATTTGCCTGGCCGCGCGGCTCGGAGGCAAGCAGGTGACAGGTGTAGGGATGCTGTGGATTGGCGAACAGCTTCTCCGTCACATTGTGCTCGCGCATCTCCCCATGCTGCATGACGTAGACATAGTCGGAGAACTGCCGCACCACGGTCAGGTCATGCGTGATCAGGATCACCGCCATGCGCAGTTTCTTCTGCAGGTTTCGGATGAGATTGAGGATCTGCGCCTGAACCGTGACGTCGAGCGCCGTCGTCGGCTCATCGGCGATCAGCACATCGGGATCGTTGGCCAGCGCCATGGCGATCATCACACGCTGGCGTTGGCCGCCGGAAAGCTGGTGCGGGTATTGTTTCAGCCGCGCATGGGGCTCAGGAATCTGTACCTGCTGCAGCAGCTCGAGCGCTCTTGCTTCGGCCTGCCTGCGGCTCATCTTGCGATGCACCCGTATCGCCTCGACGATCTGGCTGCCGATCGTGTAGATCGGGTTAAGCGAACTCATCGGCTCCTGAAAGATCATCGAGATGCGGTCGCCGCGCAGTTTGCGCCGCGCACGCTCGGAAAATTTCAGGATGTTGGCCCCGTTGTATTCGACAGTCGATTTCGGCGACACGACTGCGCGCTTCGACAACAGTCCCATGACGGTGCGCGCCGTCACCGACTTGCCCGATCCCGACTCGCCGACAATGGCGATCGTCTCGCCGCGATAGAGCTGGAAGGAGATGTCCTTGACGGCTTCGATCATGCCGTGTTCGACCTTGAAATCGACGGCGATGTTGCGGGCATCAATGACCGGGTTTTCCGAACGGCCGTCATGGTCGAGCCGGACAGGCGGTGCGAAGGATTTGACGAGCGCGTGTTGCATCATGTCATGCTCAATAAGGATCGACCGCATCGCGCAGTCCATCCCCAAGCGCGTTGAACGCGAAGACGGTGACAAGCACGAAGCCGACCGGCGAAAGGATCCAGGGATAAGTGCCGATGACCGAATAGGTCGCGGTGTCTTGCAGCATCAGGCCCCAGGAGATCAGCGGCGGCTTCACCGCGAAGCCGAGAAAACCGAGGAAGGATTCGAGCAGGACCACGCTGGGGATTGCCAACGTGACCGCAACGATCACGTGGCTCATCACGTTCGGAAAAATGTGTTGCATGATGATGCGGCCATCTGTGGCGCCGACCGCCATCGCCGCACGAACGTAGTCGATCCGCGCCAGTGCCAGGGTCTTGCCGCGCACTTCGCGCGACATCTGCGCCCAGCCGAGTGCCGACATGACAACGATCACGAAGGCCAGGAAGACATTCGTCGGCGCCGTCACCGGAACCAGCGAGGTCAGCGCCAGATAAAGCGGCAATTGCGGAAACGCGAGCACCAGTTCGACGAAGCGCTGGACCCAGACATCGAATGTGCCGCCGAAATAGCCCGACACCATGCCGACCGTCGTGCCGATCACGGTGACGATGAAGACCACGGTCAATGCGATCATCAACGAGATGCGCGAACCATAGATCGCACGAGCCAGCACATCGCGACCGAATTTGTCGGTGCCAAGGAAGTGCACCGGCTGGCCGTCGGTCGAGCCGAAGAAGTGCCGGTTCGCGGGAAGCAGGCCGAGCAGTCTGTACTCCGCTCCCTTGATGAAGAAGCCGAGCAGCCGCGGATGGTCGTAGTCCGGCCCGACGACGGGTTGGAAGGTAACCGGGTCGAGGTCTTCCGAATCCGCCAGGGCATAGACGCGTGGCTGGAAGACGAAGTTGCCGTCCTTGTCATGGAAGCTCATCATCTGCGGCGGGGCGAAGCCGACATCGGTCACCTTGGGATCCATCGGTGCGAAGAAGTCGGCAAACACCGCCAGCAGCACCAGAAACGCGACCAGGATGAGCCCGGCCATGCCGGTCCAGGACCGTTTCAGGCGGCGCCAGACGAGTGCGATGTAACTCTCATTGCCGCGCGGCTTGATCTTGGCCGGTTCCTCGGCAAGTGGCGGCAGCGAGGGCTCGAAAGCAAGCATCTCAGGACCCTGCATATTGGCGCACACGCGGATCGAGCATGACGAGCAGCATGTCGGCGATGATGTTGCCGACGATCAGCGTCGCCGACAGCACCATCATGAATGTCGCCGTGACATAGACGTCGCCCACCGCCATCGAGCCAACGATCGCCGGGCCGACGGTCGGCAGGGCAAAGATGATCGCGGTCTCGATCTCGCCGGTCAGCATATAGGGCAGCACCACGCCCTGATACATGACCAGCGGATGCAGCGCATTGGGCACCGCATGGCGCATCACGACCGCACCGCCGCTAAGGCCCTTGGCGCGAGCGGTTTCGACATATTGCGCATTCAGCGTGTCGAGCAGATTGCCGCGCATCACCCGCATGTTGTAGGCGAGCCCGCCGAAGGTGGCGATGGCGACAACCGGCCAGACATGCCGGACGAGATCGACGAACTTCGCCCAGGACCACGGCGCCCCGCCAAATTGCGGCGAGAAGAAGCTGCCGATCTCGGAGACGTTGAACTGGAAGACCAGCAGATAGACGATGATCAGCGCCATCAGGAAGCGCGGCACCGTCATGCCGAGGAAGGAAATCGCTGACAGCGCACTGTCGATCCAGCTGTACTGCCTAGTCGCCGCCCATATGCCGAAGGTGATACCGAGGACCGAGGCCAGCAGATGGCACACCAGCGCCAGGAGCAGCGTGCGCGGCAGGCGCTCGCCCACCACATCGGCCACCGGCTTATTGTAATAGAGGCTGTAGCCGAAATCGCCGCGGGTGATGATGCCGCCGATCCAGTTGAGATACTGGACGGGCAGCGGCTTATCGAGACCGTGTTCTATCCGATAGGCCTTGGCCTGCGCGTCGGCCTCGGCGAATGAGGCCCCGCCCTGATTGATCAACTGCGAGCGGATGTAGTCGGCATAGTCGCCCGGCGGCGCCTGGATGATGGCGAAGGTGACCAGGCTCAGAATGGCGAGGACCGGGATCGCCGACGCTATGCGCGTGAGCAGGAATCGCAACATCGGTCGGTCCGCTTCCTTGTCTAGCCGGTCGCTCTCTTTGAGCGTACGGAGGTTTGCTTTGTCCGGCCGCGCCAACTGGCGCGGCCGGAGTTGTCAGTCAGGGGAGGTAAACCTAGTTCATCGGGCCCTTGTCTCCGGGCTTGCCGGGAAGCTCTTCGGGGAACAGCTCGTATTTGGCCTGCTTGTCGGCAGCGACAAAGACCCGCTCGCGGACAATCGAATCCTCGGCCCAGTTGAACATGAAGATCGGCGTGCCCTGCGGGATGTTGGAGAAGCGTTTGTTGATGATCAGCGCGCCGGGATATTCCGTCAGGCCGACATTGTAGACGTGCTCGGTCGAGATCTTCTGGAACTCTCTCATCAGGCTGGCGCGCTCGTCATTGTCCGCGGACGAGACAAATTTGTTGACGATGTCGACGAGGTCCTTCTCGAAAGGCATCATATCGACCTCGCCGTTTTCCGGCGCACGATGGTCCCAACTGGTTCGTGGACCGACCGGGGCCAGTTGATCGGTATTCTGGACGACGGAAGTCAGCTCCTGATCGTTGCGCCGTACCAGCCAGTCGAAGCGGCCGGAGTATTGCGAGGCATCGCGCTGGGTGCCGTTGAGTCCGTTGAGCACGATCCGAAGCCCTAGCTTTTCCATCTGGGCGACTACACCTTCGGCAAGGCTCTTGTCGGTAGTGTAGTCGTTGTTGACGAGCATCACGATCTCGACATTCTTGCCGCCGGCGGTACCTGCAGGAAAATTGACGAAGCCGTCGCCGTCCGTGTCTTTCAGGCCTGCCTTGGCGAGTTCCGCCTTGGCGCCTTCGAGATCGAAGGGGTAGTAGACCGTCGACTTCCGGTCGTAGAAGCTCGTGCCCGAGGATAAGCCGCCCGGATAGATGGCAGTGAACGGACCCTTGACCAGCGAGTCGCCGAGCGCCTTGCGGTTCAGCGCCATGGTGACGCCCTTGCGGAAATCCTCGTTGCGGTTCAGCTCGCGTATCGCCTGTCCGCGCTCGTCGGGGTTGCCCCAGCCATTGGCTGAGAAATTCATGCGCAGATTATAGCCGATCAGCCGCGCGCCGAACGCAAGCCGTGCCGGTGCGTCCTTTTGCGCCGCGCGCTTCAGCGAGGCAACGAAGTTCTCCGGCTGCTCCAGATTGGAGAAGTCGCCGGCTCCCGCGACGGCCTGAACGTCGCGGTCGGCCCAGGTCGACAATTTGTAGTGCAGTTCATTGAGATACGGCAGTTGGTTGCCCTTCTCGTCGACCTTCCAATAGTACGGATTGCGACGCATGACGATGATGTCGTCGGGGCGGTATGCCACCGGCACCCAGGCACCCATCACCGGCATGTTCATATATTCCGGCGGGAACGCGTTCTTGAACTGCTCGTAGGTGTTCTTCGAATATTTCGGATGCTGCGGCTTGAGGATATGCGACGGGCCCGGACAGAAGGTGCCGTAAGCCATGGCGTAAAGGTATTGTTTCGGAAAGGCGTCCTTGAACGTCCACTCGACGGTGTAGTCGTCGATTTTCTTCAACGTCGTGCCGACGCCGAAGGTCTCCTGCGTCGCGCCGTTCAGCGGCGACACATTGGGGTCGATCACCTCGTCGTCCCAATAGAACATCACATCGTCGGCGTTGAATGGAACGCCGTCCGACCATTTCGCGCCCTCGACCAGATGCATCGTCAGCGTGTGGCCGTCCTTGGACCAGTCCCAACTCCTGGCGAGGTTCGGCAGCGGCTCCGTGTCCTTGGCCTCGACCTGGAAAAGCGGCGCGGTGCGCGTCAGGCATTCGGAAAGGCCGATGTCGATGCCGCCCCAGCCTTGCGTCTGGCCGGCGCCATAATTCCAGCCTTCCGGCCGGCCGCCGATGACATGGCGCATCGTATCGCCGTAAACGCCGATGCCATCCGGCATGTTGCCGGTCTTGAAGACCAGCGGCTCCTTAGGCAAACGGTCCTTGACCGGCGGCAGCTTGCCCGCCTTGACGTATTTCTCGGTGACCCAATCCGGTTCGTGATATTCCGGCAGTGCCTTGAATTCCAGGATGGAGTCGCGCGCGACGTATTTGATCTTTCCCTCGGCGGGGAATTGCGCGGGCACCGGCGGCACGGTCGGCTCGGATGCATACGCGTTCAGCGCCGAGGCCGAGACGCTAAGCGCCAGCCCGGCGAGAATGCCAATGTTTCGAAAATTCCTCATCGTCTCTCCTCCCTGTTTGTTCAGGAGCGCGTTGACGCGCTCCATTTCTCCTCGAACGAATGTACAGACGGGTGCGGAAAATTCTCCCGAAAGCTCGCCGCGATCCACCCGGTGAAATTCACACGGCCTGCTTGAGAGCCGTTTTTTCCGCACGCAATTCCTCGATCGAACGGACGTCGCGCCTTGCCGCACCGGCCCATTCGCGGGTCTTGATCCTGGATTTCGAAAGCCGTTCCTTCGCGGCCGGCACCGCATCGGCATATTGCGGCAGCCAGCGAGCCTGGGCGACGACCATTTCGTCCACCATTTGCCAAACCTCTTCCGGCGTCGAAACCGCGCCGACCAGCGGGTCGTGCAGGACCGCGAGCTTCAGCAGGTCGATATCGCCGGAGATCGCCGCATGAACCGACATGCGCTGGACGTTGATGGAGGAAATGCAAGTGGCGGCGCAGGCCTCCGGCAGCGTGATGCCGGAGGCCATGTTGATACCGAAGCGGTCGACGAAGCCGGGCGACTCGACGATCGCGTCCTGCGGCAGGTTGGTGATGATGCCGTTGTTCTTGACGTTGAAATGGCCGCGATAAACGCGGTTCGTCTCCAGCGCCTCGAGAATGTGGCTGGCATGCTCGTTGGAGCGCTTGGCGGGGTCTATCGGCCTGGCGGCGGATTCCAGAAATTGCGGGAACTCCGTTTCGAACCAGTTGCGTGTTTCGGTCGAATAACGAAGGTAGCCGCCGGTCTCGCCGTGGATCCAGTCGGACATGTCGATCCAGCGGGTGATTTCGTCCGGCCGCTTGCGATACCAGGGCAGGTATTCGGAAAGATGGCCGTTGCTTTCGGTCGAATAGACGCCGAAGCGCTTCAGGACATCGATGCGCAGCTTTTCCTGCTGCGAATAGACCGGATGCGCCTCGAAGGCGGCAACCAGCTCGTCCTTACCGATCTTGCGGCCGTTGAGACGCAGGTCGATGAACCAGGTCTGGTGATTGATGCCGGAGCAGACGTAGTCGAGCTCGGTGCGCGACTTGGCGCCGAGCACTTCGGCGATCTGGTCGGCGCCATGCTGGACGCCGTGGCAGAGGCCGACGGTATCGACCCTGCCATATTCGATCGCCGCCCAGGTGTTCATAGCCATCGGATTGGCGTAGTTCAGGAATTTCGCCCCAGGCTCGGCGACTTCGAGGATATCCTTGCAGAAATCGAGGATTACCGGAATGTTGCGCTGGCCATAGAGGATGCCGCCGGCGCAGATCGTGTCGCCGACGCACTGGTCAATGCCATACTTCAAGGGAATGCGGATGTCGTCCGCATAGGCTTCGAGACCGCCGACGCGAACGCAGCTGATGATGTAGCGGGCACCCTCGAGGGCAGCACGGCGGTCTGTCGTTGCCGTAACCTTGGTCGGCAGCCTGTTGAATTCGACGACCCTGTCGAGGATCGACTTGATCATCTGGAGGTTGCGCTCGCTGAGATCGGTCAATGCGAATTCGACATCCCTGAATTCAGGAACGCACAAAATGTCTGTGAAGAGCTTCTTGGTGAACCCGACGCTTCCCGCACCGATGATAGCGATCTTGAAACTCATCAGCCTCACCTCGACCTGATCGAACGCTGGGGCAAAGGCGGCGAAAAGAGGCCTGGCCCGCCTGCCACGCTATGCAGGCTGGAATCCAGCATTTCCTCCCATCCGCTCTTTGACCGCGGTTTCTTTTGCTTTTCTCAAGGGATTATGCGCCTTATTCGGCACGCGACCAGAGAAGGATTATGCTTTTAGGGGTAATTTTGTGCTGCGGAACTTGATCGACATCGGGCCGGCGGGCAGGACGGTATCGCTGCCGCGCGGGCGCCAGCGCCTACACACCATGCCGACAAGCACCGGCTATGAAGTGCGCGAGAACGAGGTCTACGACTGGGATGGGCGCAAGCGCGGCCTGACGCCGTTTACCGTGCTCCAGCATACGATCAGCGGCGCCGGCCGATTGCGCTACGAGAACCGGAACTACCGCCTGCAAAAGGGCGACACTTTGCTGGTTCTCGTGCCGCACAACCACCGTTACTGGCTGGCCAAGGGCGAACGCTGGGAGTTCTTCTGGATATCGATGAACGGCGAGGAGGCACTGCGCATCCACAAGTCGATCCTTGCCGCCGTCGGTCCGGTGCTGCGGCTGCAGCCCTCGACGATCGATCATCTGGCTGATTGCAGTGTGCGCCTGATCACGGGCGCGGTCTCGCCGGGAGCCGCCTCGGCCGTCGCCTATGAAGCAGCCATGGCGCTCTACGACGATGTCTTCGGCTCGCATGCCGTCACAGACGACAAGAGCGCCATGCAGCCGGTCATCGATCACATCAGGGCCAATCTCGACAGGCCGCTCCGCGTTGCCGATCTCGCTGAGATCAGCGGCCTGAGCCGCGCGCATTTCTCGCGCTGCTTCGCCGAGAGTGAAGGTCTTCCGCCCGCCGAATTCGTGCTGCAGCAGCGACTGCAGCGCGCGGCGAAGTTGCTCACGAAGGCCGATTTCCTGCCGGTCAAGGAAGTCGCCATCATGTGCGGCTTCGAGGATGCCAATTACTTTTCGAAGGTCTTCCGCCGCCTCTACGGCATCAACCCGACGCAGTTCCGCACCAACGGAATGTATGCCAGCCTGGGAACCGCCCGATAGATTGGCACCGCGCGTGGCGTCGGAAGCGGGAACGCTTTTGCTTCCCCTTGGTTTAGGACAAGAGAGCCTGATCGCCGCTGCCGCACCCCCGCTCTTGGCGGAGATCAGGTCACAGTTGTCAGGGGAGTGACCGATGAACAATCCCGATCCGAATAACCCGAATCCACTGCCGGACAATCCCAATCCGGAGCCGGCCCGGCCGCCTGCCCCGCCGGAGACTCCGCCGGGAGAACCTCCAGGCGTACCCCCGCCCTCGCCGGATCCAATTCCGACGCCGGACCAGGAGCCGATCGGAGTTCCTCCCGGCACGCCTTCCGAAATTCCTTCGGAACCGACCTTTCCCGGGCCGACCGCCTGAAGGGCGGTCGGGTGGAGGATGGCAAGGGTGATTTCGGCGAAGCGCTCGAAACGGGTCTTGCCATGGAACGTTTTGCGCTGGCGCTCATTCACCCTTTCATCATGGAAACCGGCGGCGGGCCCTGCAACCAAGGGAGGTTAAAATGAAAGTCGGCAACTGCATGACAAAGGACGTCGAGATCGCCAGTCCGCAGCAAACCCTGCGCGATGCGGCAGAAATGATGGGTCGCCTCGACGCCGGCGCAATGCCGGTGGGCGAGAACGATCGGCTTGTCGGCATGGTAACCGATCGCGACATCGCAATCCGCGGCGTCGCCCAAGGCAAGACACCTGACGCCAAGGTACGGGAAGTGATGAGCACCGAGGTCAGGTATTGCTTCGAAGACGAAGACGCGGAGGATATTCTGCGTAACATGGCTGACCTGAAAGTGCGCCGCTTGCCGGTGCTGAACCGCGACAAGCGCCTGGTCGGCATCGTTTCGCTGGGCGACCTCGCCACCAACAGCGAGACGGCGACAGCAGGTGAAGCGCTGAGCGGCATCTCGCAACCCGGCGGCGAGCATTCGCAAACGATACACTGACGGCGCACCACCGGCCGGCCTTTGCTACGACCGAACCGCCGGCTGGATAGACGCCGGCCCTGCCGGCGAAACTGTTCAGAGCGAACTGGACTGCAACCCGACGAGGAGCAAGCCATGATTACGATGAAGGCCGTCCGAATCCACGATTTTGGTGGACCGGAGGTTCTTTCGCTGGACGCGGTTCCGTTGCCTCAGCCGCATGACGACGAGGTCACGCTCAAGGTCTACGCGGCAAGCGTCAATCCCGTCGACTACAAGGTTCGCGAGGGCTCTTCGGGCGCGGATCTGCCCGTCACGCTCGGCCGCGACGTATCCGGCGTGGTGGAACTGTGCGGCACGCGGGCCCATACGCTGAAGAAGGGCGATCCGCTATATGCCATGCTCGGCAACGACCGCGGCGGCAACGCCGAATATGTCGTCGTCAAGGCAACGGAGGCGGCGGCGAAGCCGCAACGCTTAAGCCACGCCGAAGCCGCCGCCGTGCCACTTGCGGGCCTTACCGCGTGGCAAGGCCTTTTCGATCACGGCGGCCTCAAATCCGGGCAGCGGGTCCTTATCCATGGCGGCGCCGGCGGCGTCGGTCATCTGGCGGTGCAGTTCGCAAAGGCCGCGGGCGCGTTTGTCGCGACGACCGTGTCCGCGCAGGATTTCGATTTCGTCCGCGCGCTTGGCGCCGACCAGGCGGTCGATTACAAGAACCAGCGCTTCGAGGAGCTTGTCGAGGACGTCGACCTCGTCTTCGACCTGGTAGCGGGTGAAACACAGGACCGCTCGTGGGACGTGCTCAAGCCCGGCGGGACGCTCGTCTCAACGCTTTCCGAGCCGTCGGCGGAGAAGGCCCGCCTGCATCGGGCTCGCGGCGTTTCCTATTTGACCAAGCCGAACGCGGCGCAGCTTGCCGAGATCAGCCGCCTCATCGACGCCGGGAAGGTCAGGCCATTCGTGCAGGCAATCTATCCTCTTGAGGAAGTCGCCAGGGCCGAGGAACAGCTCGAGAAGCAGCATACGCGCGGCAAGATTGTGCTTCAGGTAGCTGCCTGAGCACTCGCCGAACAACAGGCCGCAGGCCAGTTTGCGGAGTGCTCGGACACAGGCCGTTTTCTGCTGTCCAGAAGCCCGGCGGCCGAGAGTTTGACACAGGACGGCCCGCCGGGCCTGGCCGGCTTAGGCAGGTGCCGGCTGAAGCAGCATGCGCCGGGTTTGCCGGGATGCACAAATCAAACAAATCAAGGAGATGCAACGGATTTTGAGGCACGTCGCGACGACATCGTCGCACGGCCGCCGTCAGTTAACTGCGAAGCGAAGGACACAGCGTTTACCGACAGGCGGGCTAGGTTCCTACCGGCCGCAAGCCGCAAAAACCGCTTCAAACTGTCGGAAACCGGCGATAGGTTCGAACCATGTCTCAACCCGCCAATCCGATCTCCATTGCCCGTCGCGATCAGATGTTTCCAGTGCTGGCTGAGGCAGAACTGGACCGCATGGGCCGTTTCGGCGAAGCCGTGTCCTATGCTGCAGGCGAACAGATCGTCAAAGCCGGCGAGCTGGCGCCCGGTCTGATCGTGGTCCTGTCCGGCAAGGTGGATATCATCCAGGGCGGCAGCTTCGGCCGGCGCGAAACAATCGTCACGCACGGTGCAGGCAATTTCGTCGGCGAGTTGGCGCAGCTTTCAGCCCGACCCTCACTAGTGGATGTGGAGGCGGTCGAGCCGGTCGAGGCGCTCGTCATCCCCTCGCAAAGGCTGAGGGACCTGATGGTGCAGGAAGCAAACCTCGGCGAGCGCATCATGCGGGCGCTGATCCTGCGCCGTGTCGGCCTGCTCGAGAGCGGCACAGCCGGCCCGATCATTGTCGGACCGGTCGACAGCGGCGACGTTTTGAGGCTGCAAGGTTTTCTGGCTCGCAGCGGTCAGCCGCATCGCGTTCTCGATTCGGCTGCCGATCCCTGCGCCAGGACCCTGATCGAACGCTTCCATGTCGATATCCACCATTTGCCGATCGTGCTCTGTCCGAACGGCAAGCTGCTGCTCAATCCCGGAGAGAACGAGCTTGCCCGCTGCATCGGCCTGGTGAGGCCGATCGACGCCGGCAAGCTGTACGACGTGGCCATTGTCGGCGCCGGACCGGCCGGCCTCGCGGCGGCCGTCTACGCGGCTTCCGAAGGGTTGTCGACGATCGTGCTCGATTGCCGTGCCTTCGGCGGACAGGCGGGTGCCTCCTCGCGCATCGAGAACTACCTCGGTTTTCCGACCGGCATTTCGGGAATGGCGCTGATGGCGCGCGCTTACAACCAGGCGCAGAAATTCGGCGTCGAGATGGTGATACCGGACGAGGCGAAGCTGCTGGGCAGCGCAAGCGACACGTCCGGTGCCCACTACACGCTCGCCGTCGGCGGCGGGGAGACCGTGCGGGCACGGTCGGTGGTGATCGCCAGCGGAGCGCGCTATCGCCGCCTCGACATGGCAAACCTGGCGCAATTCGAGGGAACCTCCGTGCATTACTGGGCTTCGCCGATCGAAGCGCGGCTTTGCGCCGGGCAAGAGGTAGCCCTTGTCGGCGCCGGCAATTCGGCTGGTCAGGCTGCCGTCTACCTGGCGGCGCATGTGAAGAAGGTATGGCTGCTGGCGCGCGGCAGCAGCCTCGATGCGAGCATGTCGCGCTATCTGGTGGAGCGCGTCAGGGCACAGCCGAACATCGAAGTGCTGGCTGAGACGCAGATTGCGGCACTGGAAGGCGACGACGGCAATCTTGGCAAAGTGCGCTGGCGCAACCGCGACACCGAGACAGCACGTCCGATCCGCCACCTCTTCCTGTTCATCGGCGCCGATCCGAACACCGACTGGCTGGCGCAATGCGGCGTGGCGTTGGACGCGAAGGGCTTCGTTCGCACCGGGCCTGACATTGGCCAGGAACGTGGTGCACTGGAGACGAACCGCGGCGGGGTGTTCGCCATCGGCGACGTGCGCTCCGGCTCGATCAAGCGCGTCGCCGCTGCCGTCGGCGAAGGCGCCCAGGTGGTTGCAGCGCTGCATGCATATCTCGCGCGAAACGGCAGTCTCGCCGTGGCGCCACAACTGGTCAGGAGCGTATGATGGCAGACGAATGCAGGCACGCCGGGGACATTCGCGACGTGACACCGAGCGCGCTCGGCTGCGAGGAATGCCTGAAGAGCGGTTCGCAGTGGGTGCATCTGCGGCTCTGCCGCACATGCGGCCATGTCGGCTGCTGCGACGACTCGCCCAACCGTCATGCCACCAAGCATTTTCGGGCAACCGGCCATCCTGTCATCGAAGGCTACGATCCGCCGGAAGGTTGGGGATGGTGCTACATCGACGAAATCTTCCTCGACCTCGGCGACCGCACCACGCCGCAAAACGGTCCGATACCGCGCTTCATTTGAGCTTTTTGCGAGCGGGCCGCTACAGCAATTCCAGGAAAAGTGTGAACGGTTTTCATCCGGAATTGCGTCAAAACAAAAGATGGAGCTGTTCGGCGTTTCCGTGAAACGATGAACCGTTCTAGTCCAAGGCTGCTTCGGCTTGAGTGGGCGTATCGCGTCCCTCTGGTGGTGCCGATGAACGCTCGCGCATATGCCTGACGGTCTGGAGGACACGATCGGCAAGAGATGCAAGCGCACCCTGTGCCGTGCGCGTCCCGATGACCGATTCCAGCGTAACCGACTGCGTTGAGAATTTGTGTTTGAACGACTCTGCGCCACAGAGGAAATCGACCATGCTCAAGCCGTGATCGATCGACCACTGCACGTAATCCATCAACAGGATCACACCTGGCGACGCCCGGCCGAAATCCGGATCGAACGTCGTCACGAAGGCCATCATCATGTCGTGCTGGACGAAGTTGATCGACACCGCGACCATCACGCCATTGCATTCGAGGACGAAGATATGCAGCACGCCGGCGCGCGCCAACGCATCGACGAGCGCGGCGAGTACCGGCACGCCCTCTTCGAAGAGGTCTGATTCACGCATGCGCTCGGTCAGCCATTTCCGCTTCAAGGCCGCGAGGCGCTCCAGTACCGGTTGCAGCGGCTCGTCGGGCGCAAGCAGGCGAAATCTCACCTCTCCGGTTTCTTCCAGCGCCTTGATGCCGCGCCGATAGTTCTGGCGCGTCTTTTTCGACTGGTCCGCCAACCATGCCGCTCCGCTTTCCCATTGTCCAGCAACGCGATAGCTGACTTCCGTTCGGTGAAAGTGACGAAGCCTGATGCCGCCGGAGGCTCCCGGCGTGAAAATTTTGCGGGCCGCCGCATCCGGCGAGAGACGGCTGATCAAGGCAAGATCGAAGCCACCTGCATCGCAGAGTTGGGTCCATAGCTCCTGCAGCGCCGATAACGAGCATTCCGGAGCAACGAGAATATCCCCATAGTCGGTATAGCTGCCGGCCGCCCATTCGAGAAACCGCAGCCCCCTGCGCCTGCCGATCGCGAGCGGAACGACAGCAACGAGTCTCTCGCCCTTCCAGACCAGGCCGATCCGCAACGCGCGCTGGTCACGGCGTTGTACGGTACTCCACCATGCCGAAATCCAGGCATGGCTTTGAAAGATCAGCCCGTCGGTACGATGCCAAAGCTCCATCCAAGCGGCTTCGACCGCAGCCAGGCGATCCGCCGAACGGACGATTTCCAGGCGCTCCGCGCCTAGGACGTCGATGGAAACAGCGGTGTTCATGAAGGAGAACTGTCCTGTGGCTGCGCGACCACATTGGGCCGTCTGTGAAACAGTCGCATGACATGCCTTGCCATCTTCTTGAGCGGCAGGATGTAGAGCCCAAAGAGCGACTGGTAATCGCGCACATCGCGATCGACCAGGCCAAATTTCAGGTCTTCCTCCGGCTCCGGGACAAATTGCGTTCCGAATAGACGATCCCAGAATGAAAAAAGCAGGCCGAAATTCTTATCGTAGTGACGCGGGTCGATGCTGTGATGCACCTGGTGCCAGTGCGGACACAGGATGATGTTGTTCAACGGGCCGAACGATATCTTGAGATGGGTATGGCGAACAAAGTCCATCATCAGGATGTTGCGGATGACGTAGACGTTGATGCCGAAAATAGCGACCTCTACCGGATCGAGTGCGATCAGGCTCCAGACACCGAAGCAGATGCCCGGGATGACGCCATCCCACATACGGTTCATCAGATCGTCCAGCGGATGAACCCGGTCCTTGGTGATCCCCACCATCACCTCGGCCGAATGATGTACCTTGTGCAATTCCCACAGGAACGGGAAACGGTGCTGGGCGACGTGGTAGAGGTAGTATGAAATATCATAGGCGACCAGCATGGTTGCGGTGAAGATGACGATCGTCACCGGTCCCGCCGGGCCGCCGAGAAGCGGCGCGTGGATGTTAAGGAGCCAGCCAATTGCCTCGCGTGTACCATAGCCAACCGCGACGACGAAGGTGACGCCGGCAGGAATGAGCAGGAAAGGCATCATCGCCCGTTTCGTGATCCAGAACAGGGCGTCGGCTCGCGCCGACGGGTGCAGGATGACTTCCTGTGGGAAGGCGAAGTCGAAAAAGTCCCTGAGGGACTTATGTTCGGCAGTTCGCCAGTAGGCGATCACCGCGCTGCCCAGTGCGGTGAGGAGAAGCAGGCCGAGCGTGGTCAGATTGACGTTCGAAAGCTTTTCCACAATCGCTCTGGCAAATTCGGAAAACATTGATGCAGCGGCTCCAGGTCGTAAGAGGGCAGTCTGGGGTCGTAAGAAGGCGATCTGGCGAATAGCAAAGCACAAAATTCCCGCCAAACTCGCTACGCCGCCTGCAACCAGTGGCTGTTGCGGGGCGCAGCGGGCAAAGCAGGCTGGATGGTGCGAGACTAGCAGATCAACGGTAACGAAACCGCTAAATGTCCAAACGTAATTAATGTCGAATACGGCTGGAACTCGCCCGGCAACTCTACGTTGGCACCGATTTTTGCTGTTGCGGCGGGTGAATTGGGGCAAGATGGATATCGATCCCGGCTTCGCCCACTTCACCGTGCCAGGCGAGGCGTTCGGCTTGCTGCCTGGTGCCAAAACGCAGTGAAACCCAACCGCCTTGGCCCGGCATGTCACCGCCGGCGCCGATATCGAGCGCAGCATCAGGAAAGCGGATGGCCAACAGTACCTCGTCGCCGCGCAATACCGTGACCGTCTCTTCGTGCCGGTCGGCATGGAGGCCGGCGGCCAGTTGGAAGACGATCTCGGACTGGCGCCTGCCGCCGAGCAGTTGGTCGGTGATGAGGATGCCATCGGCCTGGCGCGCCAAAGTGCGCTGATGCACGACGCCGAAGCGGCTTCTATAGCCGTCATGCCGGGCGCTCAGCCTCCAGTGCGGTCCCGGCTCGCTCTCCACCAGCGCTGCGACTGCCTTGTGCGACCAGTTGAAATTTCCAGCGATGGTGCTTTGGCTCTCGCCCTCGATGTTGAGCGTGTTGTGCGCCGGTGTGGAGCGGAACCAGTCGCGCCATGCGCCTCCCGAACCGTAGAGCCAGGTGCCGGGATCGACCAGCACCGGCTCATCGTCGATGCACAGGGTGAGCGACAGCGCGTCGGCATGGCCGTGCGCCGCTATCGAGAGATAGCCGAGCGGTCCATGGTCGAACGTCAGTTCGACATTGCGGCCATTCATTGCTCCGCGCCAGACGGAGAGCCCGCCTTGCGTGAATGTCTGCAAGCCATGCACCGCGGGCGCCGGGCCTGACGGCGCACCAAAGAAAAGCGAACGAAAATCGTCAGGCTCCGGCGCGTTGCCCGGCGTCCCCAGTAAGCCGTGGATGGCGGCCGCGACGGATCGGATATAGTTCGGCTCGTCGCCCAGCTTCAGCACATGGCCCTCATCGTCGTCGCCGAAGCGGGCGGCTTTCTGTGGCAGCCAGCCGACGAAATTGGCGAAGGCGCCCAGACGCGCTTCGACGGCCGAGGGAAACGGCGTTCCCGCCTGGCGTGCCGCGGCGGCGCACAGCAAGATGAGTTCGGCGCTGAAGGCTGCATAGGTCGGCGTTTGCTCGGCACCGGCGCCGTCGGCAAGAATCTGCTTGTGCGTCTCATTTAAGAGGGCGCTGCGGGCAATTTCGGATTCGGCCCCGAGCGCCAGGCAAACCAGATATTCGCCAGCCAACTCTGCGACGAGATGGTTGTTGGCGGAGGAATATCGCGACGGAAACCGCGGCAGCCAATAGGCGCTTGCCGCGAGTATCTCACCAGCTTTCCGCAGCGTCGCCGGGTCAAGCCGGTCACCGATAAGGTCCAGGGTGACGATCAGGCTGATGGCTCGCAGCGCTACTTCGATGCCGGAAGCCCAGCCAATGCCTCGGAACGGCGGATTGGCGGAATGCCAACTGCCGATTGCCGCCTCAATGGCACTCCGGGATCGATTGTCCTCGCTGAGGAGCAGGTGTGCAGCCAGTACTGGCAATTGCTGCAGCCGGTTGACCTCCCAGACATATTTTATATCGCCAAGGTCGCCGCCATCGCGAAAATCGATATCGAAAGTATGAGCCTCGGCGCCAGGCCAAAGCCTGCCGGTTACCGGATCAAGACGCCAAAGCTCAGCAGGAAACAAAAGATCGGGCTCACGCTTTGGCCATGTCCGCCCGAGTGCCGAAAACCGGCCATGAAGCATCTCTTGCGCGGCCGCCGCTATGGCCTGCCGTTGAGCGTCGGTCGCTGCCAGCGCAGCATGGCGAAATCCGGGCAGCACTGGGTGCAACTGCGGCGATGGATAGCGCTCCCACCCATCATCGCGGCGGCGCGACACGATCCTTCGACGTTGCTCGCCCAGCCGGTGCAACACCTCGGCCGGTCCCATGCTGCGCAATCGGTTGATGTACCAGCCGATTCTCATGCACGCCCCGTCAACGTTTCGGTCCTTGTATACCATGCCGTCGAAAAGCTGCGGGCCGGCAATCTTCTTTCCCGTTCGTTGCGGTTAATATCTCCCGCGAGCATGCGGAGGGAGCGATGCGAAAAGCGGTGTATGTTGTTGCCTGGGTGCTCGCCTTGCTTGTGGCGGCCGCGGCAGAGCCCATCCCTCTCAAGCGCGGCGTTGGCGTGCATCAGTGGCTCAACTGGTCGCCGGTGGAGAAAGACGGAACCTACGTTTGGCCGCCCTATCGCAGCGAAAAGGAGTGGCTTGCGGAAAGCAGGCCGCTCACCGACTGGCCGGCCGGGGAGGTGTTTGCCCACATCCGATCGATGGGCTTCGACTTCGTCCGGCTGAGCGTCGATCCCGGCCCGCTGCTTGCCAGCGGGGACGCCAAGCGGCAGCAGGCGCTGGACATACTTGCCGCCGCCGTTGAGCGGATCACGTCGACCGGCCTCAAGGTGGTTTTCGACCTGCATGGCGTCACTCAGATTCCCGACTACAGCATGGAGATGATCTATGGCGGCGCCGACAGCGAGGGCGTTGCCCGCTATCGTCAAATGGTTGTGGCGGTCGCCGCCATGCTGGTCAAGATAGGGACCGACAAAGTCGCCCTCGAACCTTACAACGAGCCCGCATACTACCCTTGCGATGCGAGCGGCAGCGATCACTGGCAGCGGATCATGGCAGGGACCGTCCACGACATTCGAGCGGTCAGCAGCGAACTTACCATCGTTGCAACCGGCGCCTGCGGCGGCAGCATTGCCGGATTGGTCAACCTCAGCCCCAGCTTTGATGACCCAAACCTCTATTACAGCTTCCATATGTATGAGCCGCACAGCTTCACCCACCAGCGGCCCGATGACACGATCAGCTTTGCTTCGGGACTTCCCTGGCCGGCCGACAGCAGTACACCCGAAGTGGTGACCGAAACCCTTAGAGCGCGGATGGAAGCTGCCGGCTTGAGCAGGGTCGAGCAGGTCATGAACATGGCCACCGCGCGCCAAGCAATCGCGAACTATTTCGAGCAGAACTGGGGCCAGAGCCAACTGGAGGCGAGCTTTCGCCAGGCTGTCGACTGGGCTGAAGGCCATGGCATTCCCAGCCGGCGGCTCTTCATGGGCGAATTCGGCGCTATCCTCATGTCCGCGGACGGCCGCATGGGCGCCTTTGAGGCCGACCGTTCGCGCTATCTCAAGGCAGTGCGCCGAGAGGCCGAACGCTTCGCGATCCCATGGTCTGTCTGGGAGTTCTCCAATCCCTATGGGATGAGCCTCATCCCGCCCGATGGCCCCCCGGTTCCCGACCCGGAGATGCTGCAGGCATTGGGCCTGCCATAGGTGCCGTCACTCCCTCTCACCGGTGAATAGCCGGCGGCGAACCTTGACCGCCGGGCCTGATCGAGGAACGGCCTGTGGCAGCTTTTCTCGCGGTTGGGTTGTGTTGGCACGAAGTGTTTAACACATTTGTTGTACTGAAGTGAGGAATGCGCGCGCCTAGGGGGAACGATGTGTGGAATTGCCGGATGGATCGGTCGAAGGGCTAAAAATCCACAAGAGCGGGCCGCCAGAATGTCAAACGCATTGCGGCATCGCGGTCCCGATGCCGAAGGCACCGAGATATTGGACCTGAATACCGGCGAGCAACAATTGGCATTGGTCCATCGCCGCCTGGCGATCATTGACCTGGCGCCCGAGTCAAATCAGCCGATGCAGATTGAGGACGGTCGTCTCAAAATAATTTTCAACGGAGAGATATATAACTACATCGAGTTGCGCCAGGAACTGATCGGCCTTGGCCATCATTTTCGAACGCGCTCCGATACCGAGGTGCTGCTCCGAGCCTACGATCAGTGGCGCTTGTCAATGTTCGACCGGCTGAGCGGCATGTTTGCCTTTGCACTCTGGGATGCTCAGAGGCAGGAATTGATCCTCGGCCGGGATCCCTTCGGGGAAAAGCCGCTTTACCTCATGCAAAGCGAAAGATTGCTGCTGTTTGCCTCGGAGATCAACGCATTGTTGTCGGCGCAGCAAGATGCGCAGCAACTCGATCTGGATGCCGTGGACGAGTATCTGAACTGGCGTTATGTGCCGGGACCACGCACGCTTTTTAAACAGATTCGCAAGCTCAATCCCGGAAGCTATGCTGTCTGGTCGCAGGGGGTAGTCAAGGAAACGCGTTACTATACGCCTCCGGACCAGGCGGCCCTGACCGAACGGATCGACCGAAAAACCGCCAAGCGGCGATTTCTGGAACTGCTCGACCATTCCGTCGAGATCAGGATGCGCAGCGATGCACCTTTTGGAGCCTTTCTCTCCGGAGGACTCGACTCCTCGGCTATCGTCGCCCTGATGGCCAGGCATAGCGCCACGCCCATTCGCACGTTTTCCGTCGGGTTCGACGACGCAGCCTATAGCGAACTTGGATTCGCCCGGCGCGTTGCCGATCATTTCAAGACCGATCATTGCGAACTTGTCATCCAGCCAGGCGATCTGATGGATCACCTGCCCGCGATGGTTCGCCAACGCGGGGGACCTGTTTCGCAAAGCAGCGATATTCCAATTTACCTGATGTCGGAGCGCGCCTCGCAGGACATCAAGATGGTGCTCACCGGAGAAGGAGCCGACGAGCTTCTCGGCGGCTATCCCAAGCATCGCGCGGAATCACTGGCCGGGATCTACCAGTCGCTTGTTCCAGCCTCGCTGCACGATAACGTCCTTTCCCCTTTGGTACGCGCCATGCCGGGCGCGTCGGCCAAGGTCGATACGTTTGCCCGCACCGCGGGCGAAAGGGACTTTGCCGCCCGGATGGTCTCCTGGTTTGGAGCCGTTTCGGCGCAGCAGCGCGCTTGCCTGATCGGCGCGTCCGCAAATCGACGTTATGAGCGCAACGACTTTCCGTTCTCGTCAAGCGCTGCGGCCTCCCATCTTCGCCGCGTGCTGTTTTTCGATCAGACATCGTGGCTGCCTGACAATCTCCTGGAACGAGGCGACCACATGATGATGGCCGGTTCAATCGAAGGAAGAATGCCGTTCCTCGATCGCGACCTGGTTTCATTCGTCAGCAAATTGCCCGATCGCTACAGGCTGGGTTGGTTGCACAGCAAGCAGATCCTGCGCGACAGCATGGCCAATATCCTCCCGGAGGAAATTCTCAGCCGCCGCAAGGTCGGGTTCAAGGTACCGGTCGCCGAATGGTTTCGCGGATCGATGAGGAACTACGTGCATGACCATCTTTGCTCGCCTCACTCCGTCATTCGCAGCTATCTGAGTCCGAAACAGCTAGATCAAATCGTCTCGGAACACACCACGCGTGCTGCAGACCACGAAAAGCTGATATGGGCGCTGTTGAATTTGGAGATATTCCACCGCGAATTCAGGCTCGACGCGCCGCCGCGATCGTCGGCCTCAGCGCTTGACCGGTTGACGGCTTGACACGGCCGACCGCCAGACATCGCAGATTGCGCCAACAAACGGGGCGAGCTCAAGCCGTTCCCGATGCACGGCCATGGCACCGGCACCAAGCTTTGCCCGCAGTGCCGGGTTCTCCACGAGGCGGCTCAGCGCCTCGGTCAACGCTGTAACATCGCCTGGCGGCACCAGCAGCCCGGATTGCCCGTCGGTGATTATGTCTTCGACGGCGCCAACCGGGGTCGCCACCACCGCCAAACCGGCTGCCATGCCTTCGATCACCGACATCGGCAGATTTTCGGCGAAGGATGGAAGAACCAGAATATCGGCCGAAGAAATCAGCGATGCGACATCGTCCGGTCCCACCCAACCCGGAAAGGCGATCCGGTCTGCAATCCGCAGCGCGGCTGACTTTGCCCGTGCCGCCTCGACTTCGCCATCGCCGGCAATCGTGGCGCGCCAATTCTTGACAGGGCTCATGCGGTGCAGTGCCTCGAGCAATTGCGGTACGCCCTTGCGGTCGCCGATGCGGCCCAGGAACAGGATATGCACATGGTCGCCGCCGCCGACATGCGCCAGCGACGGGACTTCGGTCGCATTGGGCACGATCACGATATTGCCGGCTGCGCCCGGCGCCCGGCTGGCGACGAAATCGCGCCAAAGTCTGCCCAAAACGATCACCCGATCGGCATGCTCGAACAGAGCTTTGATACGGCGGCTTATGAAACCGCGGTCGGCTTTCCAGAATGTCTGATACTGCGCCCCGTGCAAATGCAGGACATAGGGTATCGACAGCAGCCGTGCGCAGGCGGCGATCACCATCTTGCGGTAGGTGCTGCCGGAAACTGAGATGTTGATATGAATGACATCGGCGCGTCCAGCCAGACGCGCTTTAAGCATCCGTAAGCAAAAACCGAGCATATAGAAGATCGAAAGTCCGACATGCCCCGGGCCACGACTGGCAAGAAAGCGCACATCGATGTCGGTGATTTCTTGCCGTTCGAACTCCTGCTTCAGCGCCCCCATGATGCGGTCGATGCCGCCCTGCCCCGAAACGCCCGAGGGCGTCGCGACCAGGACATGTATTTTTCGATCGGATATGAGGCGCTGCAACATGATGGTACTCTAAATAACACAGACCGGGTAACTGCAAAGCAAACGTTCCCGATAAGGTTTACGGCAAATCTTTTAGTTCAAACTGAATCTGTTCACCCTTCGGCATCATCGGGCTGGATTTTCCGCCAGTCGGCGGCTAGTCGAAGGTGAGTTTTCCAGGGACACGCCCTTGCTGCTCCGTTCCACGCTCATTTATGCTCCGGCGATCCTGCTGACGCGAATTTCGGCGCTGCTCCTGCTGGTCGTCGTGACGCGTTTGATCGACCAGACCGAGTATGGCCTGCTCACCCTGGTGGTGACCGTCGGGGAAATGACCGACATTGCCGTCACCAACTGGCTGCGCATCGCCTTGCTCAGGCTTGGCGGCAAGGGCGAAGTCAGCCGCGGCAGCCTGATGCTGGCCGGGCAGGTGTTGCTTGCCACCACGGCACTGGCGCTGGTCATATCGGTAGGCGCGTCGGCGGTGATCGTGCCTGAACGCTGGGTCGAGTTCGCGATCGCAGTCTGCGGCTATCTGGTCGCCGGGTCCATCAGCCGCTTCGCGTTGACGGTGCTGCAGATGCAGCAGCGCCATTCGGTCTATTCGATGCTAGAAGCCCTGCGTGCCCTGCTGCAACTCGCGTTACCGATCGGCGCTATCCTCGTCTTTCAGGATAGCTTTCTGACGGTGTCGCTCGGCTCGAGCCTCGGCGCCTTGATTGCCGGCATCGTGGCGGGCATCATGGCATCGCGACGGCTCGTTGCCGGTCCGCCGCGCTTCACCCACAGGGACTTCTTTGCGCTCGGTGTGCCGCTGATCATCATGGCGCTGGTAGGCTTCGGGCTCAACAGCGCGGAGCGTCTGTTCCTCAAGATCTATTACGATGCCAGCGCTGTGGCGATCTTCGCCGCAGCCTATGCGCTGGCCCGCCAGCCGATCGACATGGTCGCCAACGCCATCAACATGGGCGCCTTTCCCGAGGTGGTCAGCCGGTTCGACGAGGATGGGCCCGCGGCGTCGGGCCGGCTGCTGTCGCAACTGATGGCGCTGATGATGCGGCTTTGCCTGCCTATTGCAGCGATGCTGGTCGCGCTCAGCAGCGATATCACCGAGCTCATGCTGCCCTCGCAATATCACGGCCGCTTCGGCCTGCTGTTTCCGATCATTGCCTTCAGCGTGCTGTGCGCCAACCTCACCAGCTTCGTCTATGGCGTCGTAGTGCACGCGCACAAGCGGCCGTGGCTGCTGATCATCGCCAATCTCTTCGGCTCGGTGGCAACAATCGCATTGTCCCTGCTGTTGATCCCCCCGATGGCGGAGATCGGCGCCGCTTTGGCGCTGGCGGGCGGCTCGGTGGTGGGCTCCATAACCTGCATCATCATCAGCGAGCGGCTCACACCGGTGCCGGTGCCATGGCGCGACATCGGTGTCTCGGTGGTCATCTCGCTCAGCACGGGGGTGGCCGCCAAGCTTGCCAGCATGGTGCCCGGCGACGTGCCGGCAATCTTCTCGCTTGTCGCCGGCGGCACTGCCGGTGCTGCGGTTTTCTTCGGGCTGACCTCGTTGTTCCACCCTGTGGCAGCGACGCAATTCGTCGCCCAGCTGCGAGCGCGGCTACGGATCGCGTAAAGCGAAGTCCAGGGTCAACGCCTGTTTTGTGGGGGAACGCGAAACTATAAACCGGCGTTTCGGCGCCAGCGACGCTCCCAGAACTCTCGGCACAGCAGCCCTGCATAGGCAGTGTTGGTATCGTAGTAGCGGCGCCACAAGCGTCGCGGCTCCTGGACGACGCGGAACAGCCACTCCAGGCCGGCCGCTTGTATCAGCTTCGGCGCACGGGCAACCTTGCCCCCATAGACGTCGAAACTGCCGCCCACGCCCATCACGAAGCTTGAGGCGAGTTCATCGCGGTAGCGTTTGAGAAAGCGTTCCTTGCGCGGTGTCGGCATGGCCACCAGCAGGCAGTCGGCGCCCGAGGCGTTGATCGCCGCGACGATCCCGGCCTCGTCCTCCGGCTTGAAATAGCCGTTGCGCATTCCCGCTATGACGAGGCTCGGATGGTCCTTGGCAAGTCTCACTACAACCGCGTCGAGAACGTGCTGTTCGGCCCCCAGCAGATACGGCCTGAATCCACGCTTCGCGCAGAGGCTCAGCAGATTGATCATGATGTCGACGCCCGCCACCCGCTCGGGCAGCGCGACGCCGCACAGACGTGCACCCCAAAGCACGCCGATGCCGTCGACATTGACCACGTCCGCCCCAGCCACGTCCTCGCGCAGCTCGG
This sequence comes from Mesorhizobium sp. M0590, assembly GCF_040320905.1. Taxonomy (NCBI): domain Bacteria; kingdom Pseudomonadati; phylum Pseudomonadota; class Alphaproteobacteria; order Hyphomicrobiales; family Phyllobacteriaceae; genus Mesorhizobium; species Mesorhizobium sp. M0590. The sequence goes on along the minus strand of NZ_JAMYQN010000013.1, from coordinate 70,320 downwards.
CATTCTGGCGCATGGTCACCAGCTTGGCGACGTTCACGACCACATGATGCAGCGGCCGCCCCAGGGTCATCGCCTCGTCGGCGATGGCCAGTGTCTCGGCCATGGTCAGCGCATGGATCGGTGCGCCAAGGAACTCCCGGCGCCGTGATGCCAACAGGGAATGCTGCGCCCATGCCGGGGCGTGCGCGTTCATGCGGCCTGCTCCCTTGCAAGCGTCACTTGTGCGACCTCTGGTTTCTTGCCTTCGATGCGGGCGTCGGGCTTGCGTGCCTTGCGCCACGTCCACAGACCCCTCGTATCGACGAGCTTCTTGTCCTTGAGCGCTTCGGGGTCGACCAGATTGAACTGCCGATGGTCGACCAGGAGGACGACGATATCGGACTTGTCGATGGCCGAAAGTGCGTCGGTGAACACGATGCCCCTGCCCTCGAGCTCATGCGGCAGCGCATTTGTGTTGGGTTCAGCCGCAATGATCTTCACATTGGGGATATCGGACAGAAGTTTCACCACCTCGACGGCCGGGCTCTCGCGCAAATCGTCGATGTTGGCTTTGAAGCTGAGGCCAAGACAGGCGATCGTCTGTTTGCGGGAGGGGTCGAGCAAGGCCTCAATATCCCTGACCACCGACATGGGCCGTTCGGAATTGATCCGGCGTGCCGAAGCCATAAGCCGCGTGCTGTTGGGTGCGGCGTCGATGATAAAATATGGATCGACCGCAATGCAGTGACCGCCAACGCCCGGGCTCGGCTGGAGGATGTTCACGCGAGGGTGTCGATTGGCGAGATCGATCACTTCCCATACATTGAGCGACAGATCCTGACACACGGCGGCAAGCTCGTTGGCAAAGGCGATGTTGACGTCGCGGAACGCGTTCTCCGTCAGTTTCACCAGCTCAGCACTTTCGGCCGTTGTCATGAACAGGTCGCCGGTGACGAAGGTCGAATAGAGTGCCGCGGTCCGCTCCGACGATTTGCGGGACAATCCGCCGATCGAGCGATCGTTGTTGATCAGCTCGGTCAGCACCTTTCCCGGCAGCACACGCTCGGGCGAATAGGCGACCAGCACATCGGCGTCTTCGCCATGCTGGACAGGAAATTTGAGATCAGGCCGCAACTCGGCAAGCAGCCCGGTCATGATACGCGTGGTTCCAACCGGCGATGTCGATTCCAATACCACAAGGTCTCCCCGCTTCAGCACGGGGGCGATGCTTCGTGCCGCCGCGAGCACGTAGGTCACGTCCGGCTTATGATCGTGGGTCATCGGGGTCGGCACGGCGATGATATAGGCGTCCGCCGGCTGCGGCGTGCTGTAGGCCATGAGCTTGCCGTTCGCCACGACCTTCTGGATCAGACCGTCAAGGTCCGGCTCGACGATGTGGATTTCGCCGCGGTTGACCTTCTCGACCACCGCTCGGTTGACATCGACGCCAATGACGTTGAGCCCGCGGCTGGCGAAAATGGCGCAGGTCGGCAGGCCGATATAGCCCATGCCGATTACGGAAACGGTTTTGATTTCAGCCATGATGCAGCAGTTCCTCAACAATCCGGTTACTGGCCCGGCCATCGCCATATGGGTTGTGTCGTTCCGCCATGCCGCAATAGGCAGCCTGATCGTCGAGCAGGCGATTGGCGTTGAACAGGATTTTCTCGACGTCGGTGCCGACAAGACGGGCGGTGCCGGCCACGATCCCCTCGGGTCGCTCGGTATTTTCGCGCATTACCAGCACCGGCTTGCCGAGTGAAGGCGCTTCTTCCTGCACGCCACCGCTATCGGTAAGCACCAGATAGCTCTGCTTCTGCAGGTACAGGAACGGCAGATAGTCCTGCGGCTCGACCAGGTGGATGTTCGGCACGCCTTCCAGCTCTGCGTTGACCACTGAGCGCACATTGGGGTTTGGATGGACAGGGTAGACGATCTGCACATCTCCGCGCGCCGCCAATCCCTTCAATGCCGTACAGATGCGCTGGATGCCGCCGTCGAAATTCTCGCGGCGATGACCGGTGACGAGGATCATCTTCTTGGAAGGGTCGAGGAAAGGGAAGCGGGCAGCGAGCTTCGCGTTCATCAGCCTGTCAGCATCGATCGCGCTTGAAAAATGCAACAGCGTGTCGATCACCGTGTTGCCGGTCACGAAGATGGTGCTTTCGGCCTTTCCTTCGGCGATGAGATTGTCGCGCGCTTGAACGGTCGGCGCAAAATGCCAGGTAGCGATGTCGCCGGCAATCTTGCGGTTCAGTTCTTCAGGAAACGGCGAGTTGATGTTGTGGCTGCGCAATCCTGCTTCGACATGAGCGACGGGGACACGCTTGTAGAAGGCAGCCAGCGCCGCGGCCATTGCCGTGGTGGTGTCGCCCTGTACCATGACGATATCGGGCTGCGACTTTTCCAGCACCTCGGCCATGCCCAGGAGCACGCGCGAGGTCACGTCGAACAGCGACTGGCCGGGTTGCATGATGTTGAGATCGTGATGCACCGGCAGGCCGGTCAGCTCGACAACCTGGTCGACCATTTCACGATGCTGGGCGGTGATGCATATTTCGGTGATGAAGCCTGGATGAGCAAGGGCGGCACGCGCCACTGGAAAGCATTTGAGTGCCTCCGGCCTAGTGCCGAACACGATCAGCAGTTTCTGCCTGGATGGCAGTTTTGGACGTGAAAGGACGTTCATCGCTGATCCTGGTCGCCTGCAGCCTTCGGGACATGCCGACTATTGCCCGCAAGAGCCATAATAGCGCCGGAAAGCGCCTTCGTGATCTCAATTCTTAATATATGATTAACAACCAAGGCCGCGTTCTCCCGGTTTAACTCTTGTGAAAGGTTGGGCTGACAAGTAGTCTATGACAGTAGTCTTGAAAAAGAATATATTGGATTGACTAATATTTTAATCATCGGCCACGCCGACACATCCCGGCGCTGGGAAAATGAGCTTCTGGCGCGGTTGAGTGCAGCTGGACATGCGGTTTCGAGTTGCCGCGCGCCGACGCCTGAACCCAATGCGCGCACGATGGATAACGTGCTGGCGCTCGAGGGCCGGCGCTTCGGCCCCTCACTGGCAAGCCGTTCCCGGCCGTTGCCGTCCGGCGACACCGGCCCAGTCGATCTTATGGTCGATCTCACCGCTACCGCCGCACGACGGGGCACGCCTGTCCTGACGCTCGAATTTTGCGGCCAAAGCAGCTTTGCCGCGGGCATGACCGAGATGCTGGCGAGCGGGCGGCTGCCCGAACTCACCGCTCGGCTCGACGGCGTTGCCGTCGCCAGAGCGCGGCCGATGATCAGCGACCGGTTGTGGCTGTCTCGAACCAGCAACGACCTGCTCGCCGGCGCCATCTCCCTGATTGCCCAATGTGTCGCCCGCTTTTCCGCGGGCAAACTTGCGCCGATTGCCGAGAGCCCGGCGCCGCCCCTGCAGAAAGGCGGATTTATCGGGCACTATCTGCCCTTTTTCGGCAGGGGGTTGGTCGACCGCGCCGTGCAAAAACTGCGACGTGGTCGGCGCCCCTTCTATTGGCAGGTTGCTTATCGGCTGATCGACGGTCCAGGCGTCGCCGAAACCGGACAGCTGGATGGTAAGCCGTTCACCGTGCTTGCCGATGACGGGCAGCGCTTCTACGCCGATCCGTTCGTTCTCGAGCGCGACGGCCGTCATTTTCTGTTTGTCGAGGAGTTTCCCTACTCCACCGGCCGCGGGGTGATTTCTGTCGCTGAACTTGGCACCGACGGCACTTTCGGCGTGCCGAAAGTGGTGCTGGAGGAAGCGCATCACCTGTCATATCCGCAGGTGTTTGCTCACTCCGGCGAGATTTTCATGATCCCTGAAAGCGCTACGGCGCGAGAACTGGTGCTCTACCGTGCCGAGCAGTTTCCGGATCGCTGGGTACGCGATACGGTGCTGATGACGGACAGGGATTTCAACGACGCCACGCTGCTCGAATCCGACGGTCGCTTCTGGCTGTTGGGGACTGAGCGGTTCGGTCACGGCAGCGCGTCCGACACGATGGCCGTCTATTCCGCCCCGGCGCTGCGTGGGCCGTGGGCTGCGCACGCGCTCAATCCCGTCGCAGTCGACCACTCCGCCACTCGGCCGGGCGGCGCCTTTATCCGCCAGGGCGACGCTTTGCTGCTGCCGGTGCAAAACGGGTCTAGAGCCTATGGCGGCGGCCTGGGATTGATGCGGCTGGATCGGCTTGATGATTTCGACGTCCGTTTTGAACTGCCCCGCTCAATCGATCCCGGGCCGGCATGGGCTCGGTCCGGCATTCACACGCTCAATCGCGCGGGCGGTGTCGAGGTCGTGGACAGCGCCGGCTGACCGGATCCGAGGTCCGTGCTTAACGAGATCCAGCCGGGTTTGGGCTGGATGCAGCAGCCGAAGGCATGCTCTCGAGCGAGCCTCCATGGGGCTGCTTCCTGTAGGCAAGCAGCAACACCACGATGATCGTCATGTCCGGCGTTTTTGACGAAAGCGCGTTGTTTGACAGCGCGGCAAGCAAGAACGTTATGGTGCCGATCCATGCCGGCAGCGGCGCCCCGCGCAGCAGCCGGAAGACGAACCAGAATATCAGCGCTGTAAACAGCAGGGCTATGGGCAGGCCGAAGAGCAAGATAATTACCACCGGCGCGCTTTCGATGTAGGGCAGATGCAGCTTCTGCCGGACGATCGCCAGCAGGTCGTCAACGTTCATGCCGAACAGGATGTCGTTCCAGCTGACCAGTCCGAACACCTGATAAATGGTCACCCGGGCCATGAAGTTTTCGTCGAAGATGGTGTTGCTGAACCGATTCAGCAGACCGCCCGCAAACAGTACCGCTACGAGCACCGCGCCACCCGTCACGGTGAACATCAGCACGACAAATTTGGCCTGCCGCTCATATTTGAGCGACAGGCCCGGCCAAGGCACGAACAGCAGCAGAATGAGGATTTCGCCGGTGGCGAGCATCAGCGCGGCGCGAGCGCCCGATGCAGCGCAACCGATGAACAACAGGAAGATCGCCATCACCCGCGCCCATATGCGCCAGTGCGTCAGCGGCACGAATCCGATGGTTGTGGCGCAGAGCGCGCCCAGTGCCAGCGGATGGGCCGACAGGCCAGTTGGCCTGAATTGCAGTTCGTTCAACCCATAGGGCAACAGCCGATGTTGAGTCACCGCCTCGATGGTGCCGATGACAGCGCTCAGGATCGCCATTCCAAGCACGACGTCCCCCAGCGCCCGCCGCACCTCTGCATTCAATGCCAGCATCAACAGGCCTGTGGCGCCGGCCACCAGATAGGTATCGATGATGAACCCGGAGGAGCCCGCACGGCCGGTAACGAACAGATAGGGCACCAGCGCGAACATCAGCACCGAATAGCGGATCAACGCCTTGAATATTCCAATTTCGTCGCCGTGCAGCAGAAACGGCCGGCTGAAAAGAACGATAGGAAGCAGCAGGATGATCGCATAGGTGCCGAAATGCAGCTTCTCGTAGAACGAGCCTCCCTGGGCCGTATAGTCGACGACCATGTTCATCACCTGCGGTGATACCGTAAAGCGAAGCAGGAGCGCGAACGCTGCGCATAGGAAAAACAGCAGCGACAGCGCGTTCTGACGGCGCGCTCGGCTGGACGATAATCGTTCCGAAGCGGCAGCGGGATAGCTCATGGCCCATCCAAATGGCGATATTCGAACGGCATTCTGGGCAACGAAATCCCTTCAACGTCCGCCGGACGGACAGCGTGAGCGGTAAAATGGGCCAACTTGGAAAATAAGATGTTAACGATGTTTCTGTAGAGCAGGCCAAGCGTAATGATTTAACAAGGGTTGTCACCATGTCTGCCGGTTCCGGCACACCCCCCATCTCCGCGACGGCTTCCAATAACAGTGCATTCGAGCGTATCGCCAATGCACGGCGCAGGGCATTGCTGCAACAGCATGGCCCAGTCGCGGCGCTAAGCTCCGCGCCGGTGACGCCGCAACCTCCAGAGCCTGTCGCAACGGTGACCCTGGACAAGATCGGCGATTTCCTCGAGCTCGATTTTCGACGCCTGTTCGTCTGGCTGCGGGCCGGCCTCGCCCTGGCCTTCATGCTGGCGGTAATCGGCGGCATTGTCGGCGGCGCCTATGCATTGCTGAGCAAGCAGCGTTACACCGTCACGACCGAGGTCCTCATCAACCCATCCAATTTGCAGGTTGTGGAAAACGACCTCTACTCGCAACCGGGCCAGATCGATAGCCAACTGCTCAGCACGCGCAGCAAGCAGCGCATCCTGACCTCGGGCAACGTGCTTTCCCGTGTGGTGGACGAACTGAATCTGACTCACGATCCGGAGTTTTTCGATCCGGACCGGAGCACATCCTCGTCCGGCGCTGTGGCGAAGCCCGACCCGAGGCTCATCGCCTTGAAGAACCTGGCGGACCGGGTAGACGCCATCGCGGATCCGACCTCGTTTGTCACAACCCTCTCGGTATCTGCGGAAACCACCGCCAAGGCGATCCTGATCTCGCAGGCCATAGTCAAAAACTTCCAGGAAGAACTGGCTAAGGCGGAAGCTGCCGGCGCCAGCCGTGCCGCGGCTGCCCTTGACAGCCGGCTTGGCCAACTCAAGAGCGACGTGCAGGCAGCCGAAGAGAAGGTCGAGAGCTACAGGCGCAGCCACAACCTGTCGTCCAGCAATGGCCAGCTCGTCAGTTCGCAGACGCTGACGCAGCTCAATGGCGAAATCGTCGATGCGCAATCGCGTGTTATCGCCGCGCAGGCAAGCTACGACGCCCTGGTTGCCTCCGGTATCAACGGGGCCAATCCCGACCCCACGGTTTCGGAAGCGCTCGCGGCGCTGCGCGACAGGTCAAACAGCCTGCGGCAGCAGATCGATTCACAGTCGATGACCTTCGGTCCGCGCCACCCGACGATTGTCAGGCTCAGGACGGAACTCGAGACCGTCAACTCGCAACTCCGGGCCGAGTTCTCCCGCACCATCGGCACGGCAAAGGCCAGCCTGGACAAGGCCGGGGCCTCGTTGGCTTCTCTCAACGCCAGGATGAACGATCTGAAGAGCAATGTATTCACCGACAGCGAATCCGAAGTCGCCCTGCGTGAACTTGAACGCGATGCCGCCTCGAAGAGAGCGGTCTATGAGAGCTTCCTGTCACGTGCGCGCCAAATCAGCGAGCGCGAGCAGATCGACACCACAAACGTACAGGTGATTTCGACCGCGGTGCCCCCGCCAGCGCGCTCATGGCCCCCGCGCACTGCCCTGGTGGCAGGCGCAGGAGCGTTCGCAGGCTTTGCCCTGGGCATGCTGCTGGCCATCGGCATGGGCATCATCCGCGACATGCGCCGGCCGCCGAACCGATCAGGCCTTGCCGCCAGCCGAGCCTGAAGCAAGGCATGGTGAAGCGCATCGTTTTCCACATCGCCAGCCTGAGGGGCGGCGGCGCCGAACGTGTTTTCGTCCTGATGGCAAATGAACTGGCGTCGCGTGGCCACGAGGTCACGCTTTTTACCTGGAACGCGGAAGGCCCTAACGCCGCGCTGCGTTCAGCTGCCGTGCATCTGGTCGACTTCGGCCTTCTCTTGCGCGGCGAGGGTTACGCCAAGTCGGCGACGCTGAAAGGCATCGTGCGAAGCGCAAATTTGTTCCGCCGCCTTGATCCTGATGCGGTCTATAGCGCCCCGGAATTCGCCAATCTGGTGATGGCGCTGTCACTCATGTTGGCCAGAAGCCGGGCAAAATTCTTTCCAAGCTTCCATGCCGCCGCCTCGCTGCCTGCCAGCGGCCTCGGCGCGAGGCTGGCGATCTGGCTTTCCGCGCTGGTTGCAGCGCGCGCAACCAAAGCCATCGCCGTTTCAGCGGGTGTCGGCCGTGACATCATCGCCCGCGGCTTCCCCGAATCCAAGGTCGTCGTCATCAATAACCCGCTGCCGCCGGCTGAAGCACCGCCGGGGACTTCCTATGCCTGGCAGGCAGCGTTGGCGGCGATGGGCGATGCGCCGGTCATTGCCACCGCCGGGCGCCTGGTGCCGGTCAAGGACCACCGGACTTTGCTGCGGGCCTTCGCTGCCCTGCGCGCCGGCCGCCCCGCCCGGCTTGTTATCTTCGGCGAAGGTCCGCTGGCTGCCGAATTGCACGCCTATGCCGAAGAGACAGGCATAGGCGGGGACGTGCTCTTTGCCGGCTATGTCAACGATCCCGCGGCTTGCTATGCCGCGGCCGATCTGTTCGTTCTGTCATCGACCAGCGAAGGCTTTGGCAACGTCTTGGTCGAGGCCATGGCCGCCGGTGTCCCCGTAATCTCCACCGATGCTCCGCATGGCCCGCGCGAAATACTCGCTGACGGCCGTTTCGGCACCTTGGTGCCGGTCGGTGACGCCGCGGCCCTGGCGAAGGCGATGGCCGAGATGCTGGACCACCCCACCCCTGCTGCCGTGCTGAAAAACAGGGCGGCGGATTTCACAGTCGACAAGATTGGCGATCAATACGAAGCGTTGCTCTAGTCGTTACGCACTGCCAGCAGATCGCGGTTGGATGCGGTCGACGTGGTCGGGCTTTGATTGCGATAATCTCTTCACGGGCTGGGGCGCAACGAATTTATCGTGAGGCATTCCCTCGTTCCTTGAGTTGTTGGGCGAGGAAATCCTTGACCGAATCGAGAACCGCATCCCGTTCATGAGATACGCCTGGCAGCAAATCGAAGCGCACGCGCGCCCCCGCCTCCTCGAACGATCGACACAATGCCATGAGGCGTTCCGGCCGTGTTCGCCCCGCATCGTTGGCGCCCGGCATCCAATGGGTGCTGCCTTGGACATGAGTGATCTCCCAAGTCTCCAGGTCAGCGTCGCCGACGATCATCTGGAAAGGCACTTTTGCCAGCGCTGCGGCATCGAAGGTGATGCCGAACTTCTCCGGCAGATCGCGAATGCCCACCCACCAGTCACGCGTCGGATCGAGCAAGGTCACCGAGCCTGGCGCGCCGATTGAGGCCGCCCAGAGCCTGTCGGGATGCAGGATAGCAAAACGATGCGTGAAATGCCCGCCGCCGGAAAATCCGAACATGGCAAAGCGGCTCCAATCCTGACTGTATTTGGCGCTGACCTCCTCAACCATGGCGAGCAGCACCTGATCGTAGCGTATGTTGCCCTCGAGCAAATATTTGTATCCGCTGCGGGCATCATCCCCGAGAACGCCGATTGGAAACAGCGGACACAAAACGGCGCAGCCGTTCCAGCGTCCGAACTCGGAAAACGCATCGCGGAATCCAAGAAAAGAGGTGCGGCCGGTGCCATGGACAGCGACCATCAGATCGACTTTGGCCCCTTCCCCAACCGCGGGAGGCACATACAGGCAATAGTGAAAGCGCGGGTCTGATTTGGAAGCAAAGATGGCGGTCGCGCCAAGGTCATAGGTAGCGCGACCGCGATCCGCGACAGGCCCCTTGGCAACGCTTGTCAAATCGATAACTCCTTAATAGGCCCGGCATTCCGGCAACAATATACCGGTCGGCCGACCTCGTGAACTGGAGGCGCCTCCAGGCAGCCGCGAGGAGGACCTCGTCGTGCATCGGAAGCAGGGCGCCGGCGGGGCGATCAGGGGCAAAAAGAATGCCTCCGCCAACGCCTCGGGAAGCCGCCATTAACTTTTCGTTAACCATGCCGGGCTAGCCTTAACCAATCAGTAAGGACTCGCCTCTGTGACCTGCGTCTCTCCCATCCAAAACAAGTCCATACGCTTTCGAGCGCGCTCGTTTGTAGCCTTCACCCTCACCCCTGAGGCCCCGCTAGGGGAATGGCTGCAAAGCCTCGATCACTGGACCGAAAACTCTCCCGGCTTCTTTGCCGGCCGCCCGGTCGTGCTCGATCTGAATATACTCAAGCCCGAGGTGGGCGAGATGCGGGATCTGGTCTTACAACTCGCGGAGCGCGGGATTCGCATCTACGCGATCGAGGCCGATGGCAATGTAGCTCTCGATGCCGATCTGCCGCCGCTCCTCGTTGGCGCCAAGGAGGCCACCGCCGACGCGCTTTACGTGCAGCCGCACCCGAAGGCCGCAGCTGAGGCCAAGACGGAAGAGCCGCAGGCGCCGAACTCATTGATGATCAAGGCACCGATCCGCTCCGGCCAGTCGATCTTTCATCCCGATGGCGATGTGGTCATTGTCGGCTCCGTCAGTTCCGGTTCCGAGATCATCGCCGGAGGATCGATCCACGTCTACGGCACGCTGCGTGGACGTGCGTTCGCCGGCGCCACGGGAAATTCCGCGGCTCGCATCTTTTGCCGGAAAAACGAAGCCGAACTTCTGGCGGTGGACGGCTGGTACCGCACTGCCGAGGAGATGGACGCCTCCTCGCGAGGAAGGCCGGTACAGGCCTTTCTCGAGGACGGCGCACTTTGCGTCGCACCGCTCAACTAACAACATTGGAGGCACAAATATGGGCAAGGTAGTGGTTGTCACATCCGGCAAAGGGGGTGTCGGCAAGACGACCTCGACGGCCGCTCTCGGCGCCGCGGTCGCGAAAACCGGCAAGCGGGTGGCTCTCGTCGATTTCGACGTCGGCCTGCGCAACCTCGATCTGATCATGGGTGCCGAGCGGCGCGTTGTTTTCGATATCGTCAACGTCATTCAGGGAACCGCCAAGCTTTCGCAGGCGCTGATCCGTGACAAGCGACTCGAAACGCTGTTCCTGCTGCCGGCCTCGCAAACGCGCGACAAGGATGCTCTCACCGAGGAAGGCGTCGCCGATGTCATCGACAAGCTGCGATCGGTTTTCGACTACGTCTTCTGCGACAGCCCAGCCGGCATAGAGCGGGGCGCGCAACTTGCCATGCGCTTTGCCGACGAGGCGGTAATCGTCACCAACCCGGAAGTGAGCTCGGTCCGCGATTCCGATCGCATCATCGGCCTGCTCGACTCCAGAACGATGAAAGCCGAGCAAGGTGAATCGATTGTCAAACACGTCCTCGTCACGCGCTACGATGCTGCGCGCGCTGCCCGCGGCGAGATGCTGAGCATCGATGACGTGCTCGAGATCCTGTCGACGCCCTTGCTGGGAATAATTCCCGAGAGCCAGGACGTGCTGCGCGCATCCAATGTGGGCGCGCCGGTTACGCTCAGCGAAAACACCAACCCCGCCGCACGCGCCTATATCGACGCGGCAAGAAGACTCGAGGGCGAGGACCTGCCGGTCATTCTGCCTTTCGAGCGGAGGGGCCTCCTCGACCGGCTGTTGGGAAGGAGGGCAGCATGAACCTGCTCGATATCTTCAAGCGCCGCGGCAGCGCGCCGGTGGCGCGCGAACGCTTGCAACTGCTGTTGGCTTACGAGCGTCGAAGCCGCAACCAGCCCGATCTCGTCTCGGTGTTGCGCGAGGAGATCATGGCGGTGATCGCCCGGCATGTTCAGGTCGACCAGGATTTCCTGCAGGTGAGCATGGATCACGGCGAAACGACGTCGAGATTGGAGATCGACATCCAGATCCCCAACAAGGTCGCAATGCCCATGGCCGCGGCGTTCTAACGGAATCCTCCGGCCAGGGCTTGCGTCGGCTGCTGCCGAGGTTGCGGCGCCGTGGTTGGCGTGTTTGACCCGGTCGCCACCGGCAAGTTCTCGCAATTCGAGGACAATAACCACTCCCTCACCAAAACCCCGCGGCCGTTTCCAGCCGCGGGGGCCTTGGGAGGGCCTTTCGAAACCGTGGTCAGATGTTGGCGAGCAATTCGTTGACGCGGCTTTCCATGTCGGCAAGGGCGGTGTCGACGTCCTTCTGGCCACTGATTGCTGCACTCATCTCTTCGCCGATAATGTCCTGGATCGCAAACTGACGCTGTACGGCGGACGGCAGCGGCTTGCCGAGATCAGCGACCGCAGAGATCGTGTTGCGATGCGGCAGGGCCTTGAACGCGTCCGAGGTGATGACGGCCTTATAGGCCGGCAGGTGACCGGTGCGTGACCATTCGAAGTCGTTGTCGGCGAAGAACTTCAGGAATTTACCGATGGCCGCGATCTGTTCAGGCGTGCGGTCTTTCTGCGAAACGGCCCAGGTGTGGCCGTCGGCATATTGCGCGTGGGCGCCGCCAAACAGCTGCGGATACGGATAGACCGCATAGCCGCCCTTGTTGAGCGCCGTACCCTTGGTCTCGGACTGGGCGTTGTAATCGCCGACCACCCAGGTGCCGTTAAGGTGGACGCCACCCTCGCCGGCAAGGAAGGCGTTGATCGAGCCGCCATAATCGAGATCCTTGGTGGTGTAGCCCTTCTCGAAGATCGCCTTGTACATCTCGACGACCTTCTTGGCTTCCGGCGTATTCAACTTCACATGCTTCGGATCGGCGAAGAAATCGGAATCCTGCTGGAAAAGATAGGTGTAGAGGTTGCGTGTGTAGAGTGCAGTCTCATTGGTCAGGTTCTGGACGAAATAAGGCTTGCCCGTCTTCTGCTTGAACTGTTCGGCCTGGGCGAGCAGTTCCTCGGGCGACTTTGGAAAAATCGGCGTGCCGTCGGCATTGACCAGGCCGGCTTGTTTGAAAAGATCCATGTTGACGTGATAGAGCATCGTCCAGCTGTCGATCGGCAGGCCATAGACCTTGCCGTCTTTGGTGGCGCCATTGCGTGCCGCGTCGGTGAAGGCGTCGGGTGTCACGCCGACCGACTTCAAGAGATCGTCGAGCGGCATCAACAGGCCCTTCGACTGATAATCCGACAGTACGGATTCATGGATCGTGACGATGTCCGGAGCGTCGCCTGAAGCGAACTGCGCGGTCAGCTGATCATAGCCGGGCCATTCCACGGTGGTGACGTTGACATGGACATCGGGATTGTCGGCGTTGAACTTGTTGATTAGCGAGGTGATGATGCCGCATTCGCCAACGGCCTTGGTGGCATCGGTGTTGGTGCCGAAATCGGCATCGCAGGCGCCGAAAAAGCGCTGCACGCTCAGCTCCGTGGCCGCGAAGCTTGGACTTGCGAGCATCATTGCGCCCGCAGAGACTGCTGCAAACAGTATTTTCTTCAGTTTCATATCAGTTCCTCCTACTGAGTTTCCGCCGCTCCACCCTGGATTGGCTTTCGTGCTTCAATCGCTGCGCATTCCCCCGGCCGTCAGGCAATCTTCGTTATCTCACCGCAGCGCCGGAGACCGCCGTGACGATGTATTTCTGGAAGAACAGGTAGACGATCAGGATCGGTGCACCGGCGAACACCGCCTGCGCCATCAGGAAGCCGATGCCTTCGGACTGGGCGAAGTTGGTCTGGGTCGAGGCCATGCCGACCGTCAGCGTGAACATGTCCTTCTTCGTCGCCGAAATCAGCGGCCAGAAGTAGTCGTTCCAGGCGCCGAGAAAGGTGAAGATGCCGAGCGTCGCCTGCGCAGGCAGCGTGAGCGGCAGAAGCACCTTCCAGAAAATTCTGAGCCGGCTGGCGTTATCGAGCATGGCGGCTTCGTCCAGCTCCTTCGGGATGGCCTTGAAATACTGGGTCATCAGGAAGACACCGAACGGAGCCGAAAGGCCCGGCAGAATGAGCCCTTGATAGGTGTTGTGGAACTTCAGCATGCTGAAGATCTGGTGACGGGCGACAAGCACGGCCTGTTCCGGGACCGCCAGACCGAACAGCACGATCACGAACAGCACGTCTCGGCCGGGGAAATTCAGCCGTGCAAAACCGTAGCCGGCGAGCGACGACAGGATCAACGTGCCGAGCGTCAATCCGCCCGAGACGATGATGCTGTTGCGCACCCAGATGAACACCGACGAGGTGCCGACGGTGTTGATGTAGTTCTTCAGCGTATAGGGCGCGTGAAACACCGAATTCGGATCGGCCATCAGCTCCGTATTGTCCTTGAGTGACAGGCCGATGACCCACAGAACCGGCGCGATCATGACGATCGAAAGCAGGATGACCAGGGCCAATAACAAATGGTCGCCAAATGCCCGGCCCTTGATGGAAGCTGCTGTGGCGCTCATGCCTGGTCTCCCCTGCTGCGTGTCACCAGGTACTGGGCCATGGCCGCGACCAGGATGAGGATGAACAGGATTTCCGATGCAGCGGCGCCCAGGCCGAGATCCCAGCGACGGAATGCGGTATCGTAGATGTAGAGCACGATCGGCTTGGTCAGGTTGTTCGGACCGCCGCGCGTCATCAGCCAGGCCTGGCCGAACAGCTGGAATTGCAGCACGATCTGGATGATGATCACCAGGATGAAGGTCCGCTTGATCGACGGCAGCGTGATCGAGCGTAGCGTCTGCCAGCGATTGGCATTGTCCAGCGCTGCCGCCTCGTAAATATCCTGTGGAATCTGCTGGAGCGCCGAGAGAAAGAGCATCATCGGCAGGCCGATACACCACCAGATGGTGGCAATGGCGATGCCGACCATCGCCAGGCTGGGATCGGAAATGAAGGCCGGAGCCGTTGCGCCGAACCATCCGTAGATCGTCGACAACAGGCCGACATTCGGAATGAAGACGATGCGCCAGATCAGCGTGACGATGGTGACCGATAGCACCGACGAGGAAAAGAACAGCGTCCGCAAAACCGCGGCAGTGCGCGTGCGGCGGTTGAGGCAAAGCGCCAGGAAAAGGCCGATCAGCGCCAGCGTCGGCACCGTCAGAAGCACGAAATAGAAGGTGTTCCAGATCGATTGCAGGAAGACCTTGTCGTGATACAGCCTGGCGTAATTGCCGAGACCGACAAAATTTCCGGACGAAAACGTGTCGGCCTTGTGGAAACTCAGCCACATCCCCCAGAGCAGCGGGAAGAGCAGCAGCGTGGTGAAGAAGAACAAGAATGGCGCAACGAAAATGACGTTTCGCCATTGCGGCGCATAGATGTCGGCGGTAGGGGCTCTGACGCCGACAGCAAGCGTCGCGGTCGGGGACATCGCCAGCCGGTCAGCCATCTCAGGCCTCCCTCGCATGCCAGGCGCGGCCGGTCTCGTTGAACAGATGCGATTTCTGGCCATCAAAGGCGAGCCCGATTCTGTCGCCGACGGCGACGCGGCTGTTGCCGGCATCCGAGCCGACGATCTGCTGGCCATCGCCCAGCCGCGCGTAGATCAGGGTGCGTTCGCCGAGCCGCTCGAGCACATCGACCACGCCGCCGGCATTGCCCTGTCCGGCGGCAACGATGCGCACGTCTTCAGAACGGATGCCGAAAGTGTACTTGCCATCGGTCAGTTGGCTGGAGGCGATCTCGGTCTGCACCGAGACGCCGTCCGCAAACCTGGCCGTGGCGTTCTTGCCGTATCTGTCAAGCGTCGCATCGACGAAGTTCATCGCCGGCGCGCCGACGAAACCCGCGACGAATTTGGTCGCCGGGCGCTCGTAGATCTCCATCGGGGTACCTATCTGGTCGATCTTGCGATTGTTCATGACGACGATGCGGTCGGCCAGCGTCATTGCCTCGACCTGATCATGGGTGACGAAGATCATCGTCGATTGCAGCCGCTGGTGAAGCTGGGCAAGCTCGATGCGGGTGCGGGTGCGCAACGCGGCATCGAGATTGGAGAGCGGCTCGTCGAACAGAAAGGCCTTCGGCTCCTTGACGATCGCACGGCCGATGGCGACGCGCTGGCGCTGACCGCCGGAGAGCTGGCCCGGCTTGCGATCGAGCAGATGCGGCATTTCCAGCATGCGGGCGGCTTCATTGATGCGCGCCTCGATGACCTTGCCTGGTACGCCGATATTCGCAAGGCCGAAGGCCATGTTGTCGCGCACCGTCATATGCGGATAAAGCGCATAGGACTGGAACACCATGGCAATGCCGCGCTTGCCCGGTGGCAGATGATCGATGCGCTCGTTGTTGATGGCAATCTCGCCGCTGTCGACAGCTTCGAGCCCGGCAATCATTCGAAGAAGCGTCGATTTTCCGCAGCCGGACGGGCCCAGGAACACGATGAATTCGCGTGCCCTTATGGAGAGCGACAGATGATCCAGCACCGTCATGGCACCGAACTGCTTGCTCACGTTCCTGATCTCGATATCGGCCGTCACGTCGACGCTCCTCCTCAGCGTTTGCGCTTTCTCGATGATCCGCCTGAACTCAGAGCCTCAGGCGTATGACCTGGTAGGAATAGGCCGGCAGTGACAGGCTCAGCTTGCCGCCGGCGAGCGAGGCGCCCTCACCCTTCCTGGGGCCGACATTGCCAGGGTTTTCGGCCGAATTGACGGCTTTCAGATCGGCGTGTGCCATCACCTGGTGATCGACGATCTCCGCCGCGCCGAAGCCGGTGAGGTCGACCACTGTTTCGATTGCCTCGCTCGAATGGCGGTTGACGGCGAAGAAGGTGACGTGGCCGGTTTGCCTGTCGTGCACGCCGGCAACATCGACATAGGCGACGTCGCCCGCAACGCTGGATTTGTAGGTCGGGCTTTCCACCTTGAGATCCAGCGCATTGCCGCGACCATAGTTAGAAGCAAACAGATAGGGATAAAAAATCGTCTGCCGCCATGCCGGGCCATTCGGAACGGTCATGATCGGCGCGATGACATTGACCAGTTGTGCCAGGCAGGCGATCTTGACGACATCGGAACGGCGGATGAAGGTGTTGAGGATCAGGCCGACCTGCAGCACATCCTCGAAATTATAGATGTCTTCGAGCAACGGCGGGGCGAACGGCCAGCCGTTGCTGCCGCCGAGTATCTTCCTGTCCTGCTCCTTGGAATGGTACCAGACGTTCCATTCGTCGAACGAGATGTAGACCTGCTTGTTGGAGCGCTTCTTGGCCTTGATATACTCGATGACGCCGGCGACCGAGACAATGTAGTCGTCGAGCTTTTCGCTCATGGCGAGATAGTTCGGAGCGTCGTTGGCGTCGTTGTCGAAATACATGTGCAGTGAGATGTAGTCGACCTCGTTGTAGGTATGGTCGAGAACCGTCGCTTCCCATTCAGGGTAGGTCGGCATCTTGGCATTCGAAGAGCCGCAGACCACCAGCTCGAGTGACTTGGAGAAGGCGCGCATGGCCTTGGCCGTCTCATGCGCCAGCCGGCCATACTCGTCCGCGGTCTTGTGACCGATCTGCCAGGGGCCATCCATTTCATTGCCGAGGCACCAGAGCTTGACGTCGAAGGGCTCCTTGCGGCCGTTGGCGATGCGCCTGTCGCTCCATTTGCTGCCGCCGGGATGGTTGGCGTACTCCAGCAGATTGCGGGCTTCGTCGAGGCCGCGCGAGCCGAGATTGACGGCAAGCATCATCTCGGTGTTGGCGCAGGTGCACCAATCGGCAAATTCATGCAGGCCGACTTCGTTGCTTTCCGATGTGTGCCAGGCGAGGTCGAGGCGCACTGGGCGCTGTTCCTTGGGACCAATGCCGTCTTCCCAATTGTAGGCCGAGACGAAATTGCCGCCGGGATAGCGGACGATCGGAACATTGAGTTCCCTGACGAGATCGATGACGTCCTGACGCATGCCGTTGGCATCCGCTGTCGGATGGCCGGGCTCATAGATGCCGGTGTAAACTGCCCGCCCCAGATGCTCGATGAAGGATCCGTAGAGCCTCGGATCGATTTCCGAGACGACATAATGCGGATGAGCCGTAACGGCTGCCTTCATGCATTCCTCCCATCGATATCACAAACGATGATTTAAATCATCTTGCCCGATATCAAAGAGGAATTAGCAGCCCTTCGTCAAGCCAAAATACCCAAATGTAGGACAATTAGACGAACGCTTTGGCACAGCAGAAAGCCAGATAGTTGAAATTGCTGCGTTATCTTCAGAACCCGGTTTCATGATATCAACCAGTTTTGATCCTGAGCAGGATGTCCTGATCGTAATTTCCAAAGCCCTTGCCGAAAATATTGATCCCGCCAGGGCGCTTGGCGTCGTCCTTGACGCCGATACGGACGCGGATTGAATGATGGCTCTTCAGATCGAGTGCGGCGACGCCGGTTTCGGAAATCCTGAGGCCGTCGACATAGGTGCCGTCATTGGCAATTCGCCAGTTCTTCAGCTTACCGTATTGCGAGCCCTTGAGCTTCCACCAGGAGGGCGTGAAGACGCCGCGCTTGTCGCCGAAATCCCCCGGCGACGTCCAGGTGCCGACATCGACGCCATTGATCGTCAGCGTGATGTCCGAGGGCCAATCGGCGCTGGTGCCCGGCACTTCCGAAGACAGCTCTATCGCAACTTCGAGTCCGGTGATCTCGGCATTGGCGAGCTTGGCATTGTTGGGGAACTGGTATTCGACAAAACCGCGCGTGAACCATAGCAGACCGGCTTTCATGCGGTCCGGATCGAGGAAAGTGTTCGGCACATCGAGCAGACCGATGATGCCGTCCGGCGAACAAAGGCCGCAGGGCGCGGTAACCTCGAAGCCGGTATAAAGCCCGATCGGCATCGACACTTCGATCGCGTCGTTCTTGACCGCACGATATTCGCTCTTGAACACGACGAGCACTTCTTCGGCCGTCGGATAACAGATTTTCTGACTGCCTTTCTTCGCTTTCAGGTTCTCGGTGCGGATCAGCCCCGCATCCTCCAGCACCTGGATGTTGGTCGAGACGGTCGACTGCGGAAGCGACAGCACGGCGGCGATTTCGTTGACATTCATCGGCCCCTTCTCATGCAGCAGTTTCAGCATCGAGATCCGCGCCGAGGAGGCAAGCCCCTTGAGCACGGCAATGCCTTCCTCAGGTTCAATCACCAGAAAATTGCGACTCATGAAATTGCCCGGCCCATGTAAAATCTATATCCGAAATTACCCTGTATATCGGGATATCTGATTTAATCAATGTGCAGGCGGAACGCCGGGCAATTTGTTGAATCCGGCAGGGCGAGGGTCGCGCGGTGGCCCTGCACAGAATTTGTGCAGGAGCCATATGCAGAGTGGACACCTGAACGCCGATCGCCCAATCTAGTCCGGAGCCGAGCCCGGTGATGGCGGCTTGCACATAGAGTGGTTGGACGGGTCGTGACCAAAGGGTGGAAATTATACGATCAGCGACTGGCCTGGGTCCTCGTCGCGCCTGTGCTTTTACTGCTTACCCTGCTTCTGCTGCTGCCGATCGCGATGATGACGGTCTACACGTTTTTCACCTTCGTCACCGCGGGGGTGGAATCGGCGGTGCTGACCTTCGACAACTGGAAGGAATTCCTCACCGACAGCTACTATCACGGTTTTCTTTGGAAGACCGTTCGCGTCGGCGCCATCACCGCTGTGATCTGCGCGATCCTTGGCTATTTCCCCGCCTATTTCATCTGGGCCACGACCTTCAGGCACAAATGGCTGCTGTTGCTGCTGCTCATCGTGCCGTTCTGGATCAGCTTCACCATCCGGACATTCTCGTGGATCCATATTCTCGGCGAACAGGGGCTGATCAACGTCGTGCTCATCAGGCTGGGGGTTATCAACGAGCCGTTGCCGATGCTCTACACCGAGGGCGCCGTCATCATGGGGCTGCTGCATTTTCTGCTGCCCTATATGATCCTGAACGTCTATGTCAGCCTGGAAAGCATCGACCGCACGCTGATCGCCGCCGCCCGCTCGATGGGCTGTACCAGCGCGCAGGCGTTTCGCGAAGTGACCCTGCCGCTATCGATGCCGGGGCTGGGCGCCGGGCTGCTGCTCTGCTTCGTGCTGGCGGCCGGCTCCTATGTGACGCCGCAGCTGCTCGGCGGCAGCCGCGATGCGCTGTTCGGCAACTTGATCTACGACACCATCATGGGGCAGCTCAATTGGCCGATGGGCGCCACGCTTTCCATCGTCCTGTTCGTCCTGCTCGGCGCGGCCGCGGCCGCCTACAGCCGCTATATGGGCCTATCGCAGATCATGAAGGGCCTCAGTGCATGAGAGCGGATCATCCCAATCGCGAAGGCAGATGGGCGTGGCGGCTGACCGGCGCGATCACGGTGTGCGTCTACATCTTCATGTTTGCGCCGATCCTCGCCACGGTCGTGCTTTCCTTCAACGCCTCGATGTTCGGCGGCTTTCCCCTCACCGGCTTCAGCCTGCGATGGTACGAAAAGCTGCTCACCAACGAGCCGGTTCTCGACGCCTTCCGGACATCGATGTGGATTGCCCTGGTGACGGCAACGGTGACGACGCTGCTCGGCATCATGGCGGCATTGGCGCTGGTGCGCTTCGAGTTCCGTGGCAAGCAGGCGATCAACACGCTTGTCATTCTTCCCGCGCTGGTCCCCGAAACGATACTCGGCGTCGGCCTGCTGGTCATGATCAAAGCCGTCGACCAGCCGCGCAGCATGACGCTGCTGGTGCTCGGCCACATTCTGCTCACGCTCCCCTACGTGGTGCTGATCGTCCAGGCGCGCATGGTCGGCATAAAACGTTCCTATGAGGAGGCGGCGCTTTCGCTCGGGGCGCCGCGTGTGTCGACATTCCGCGAAATCACGCTGCCGCTGCTCATTCCCGCAGTGCTTGCCAGTGTTCTGCTCGCTTTCACCATTTCGTTCGACAACACCTCGGCCAGCCTGTTCTGGCGGCCGGCGGGCGTCGAGACCATGCCGACGCAAATCCTTTCGATGCTGAAGATCTCGATCAGCCCCGAGGTGAACGCGCTCGGAACCGTCATGATCCTTTTGACGGTCGGCATTCCCTTGGCTGGCGGGCTCGTCCTGCAAAGCCTCACCTGGTTCAAGGCAGGCAAGTGAAGATGAAAATGGGAGAATGGAAATGAAACTGACAACCACCAAACGACTGGAACGGCTCAACGAACGCTATGCCAATGGCGACATCAGCCGCCGATCGTTCCTGACGCTGACGGCCGCCGCTGCCGCCGCCACCGGGCTTTCCATGCCCTGGATGGGACGGGCGCTCGCCGCGGTTTCGGAAGTGCGCTTCGACGGATGGGGCGGCGTGGTGCAGGAGGCGATCGATAAGTACGCGTTCCAGCCTTACACCGCCAAGTCCAAGGTCAAGGTCGTCCAGGGCACCTTTGGCGACGAGAACGAGATCATCACCAAGATCAAGACGTCGAAACCAGGCG
The DNA here is from genome assembly GCF_040320905.1 of Mesorhizobium sp. M0590. Taxonomy (NCBI): domain Bacteria; kingdom Pseudomonadati; phylum Pseudomonadota; class Alphaproteobacteria; order Hyphomicrobiales; family Phyllobacteriaceae; genus Mesorhizobium; species Mesorhizobium sp. M0590. The sequence goes on along the minus strand of NZ_JAMYQN010000013.1, from coordinate 49,406 downwards.
ACTTCCAGATCGTCCATTCTTCCGGCGTCAACTACTATATCAAATACGTCAATGGCGGTTTCAATTCCGAGATCAACGAGGCGAACATTCCGAACATGGCGAATGTGCTGACCGCCATGATCGAGCCGTTCCGTAAGATCACGCCGAAGCTGTCGGCGGTGCCATATGATTACGGCACCACCGGCATCGCCTACAACAACAAGGTCATCTCGCCGGAAGAAGCCAAGGAAAAGGGCGCCAACCTGCTTACCGACACGAAATATGCCGGCAAGATCGGCGGCTACGCCGATATGACGACGCGCGTCTGGTATGCGGCACTGCAGACGAAACAGGACCCCAACAACATCCAGGACATGGATGCGGTCTGGGCCAAGGTTCGCGAGACCCGCGACCTGGCCAAGAAGTTCTGGAGTTCCGGCGCGGAACTCATGGACCTCCTGTCGCGAAACGAGATCGTCGTCACTGACGCCTGGTCAGGACGTGTCGCCGCCCTGCAGCAGCAGGGCCAGCCGATCGGCTATCTCGACCCTGCCGGCTCATACGCATGGATGGAGGACATGCTGGTGCTCAAGGGATCGCCGATGGCCGAATGCGAGGAGCTGATCAATTTCATGCTGGATCCGGCCACGTCGATCGCCGTCGCCGAGGGCCAGAACTATCCGCCATCGCTTGACCCGACCAAGGTGAAGCTGACCGACAAGATCGCGGCGCTTCCGGCCTTCGACCCGACTGGATCGATGAAATCGCTGACCTTCGCCGATCCGCTCTACTGGGCGAAGAACGAAGACGCCTGGACCAAGCAATGGGACAGGGTGTCGAAAGGTGCATGACGACAACAGCCACGACCAGCAGCCCCGGCCGGCTTCGGCCGGGGCTGATGGCGACCCGCTCGCCCAGAGCGAGCGGCAGCCGATAGGAAAGCCTGCGGTCGAGTTTCGCGACATCGATATTTTCTACGGCAAGTTCGCCGCTGTGCGCGATTTTTCACTGGCGATCCGCAAGGGTAGTTTCGTCACCTTGCTGGGGCCGTCCGGGTGCGGCAAGACGACGATCCTGCGCTCGATCGCGGGCCTGGTCGACATCTCCGGTGGCCAGATCTCGATCGGCGGAAAGCGGGTCGACGACATCCCGATCTACAAGCGCAACATTGGTCTGGTGTTCCAGAACTACGCGCTCTTTCCGCACAAGAACGTCTTCGACAACGTCGCATTCGGCCTGAAATACCGGAACGTGCCGAAACCGGAAATCGTGCGCCGGGTCAAGAAGGCGCTGGATATGGTGCGGCTGCCCGGCAGCGAGACAAAGCTGCCGTCGCAGCTCTCGGGCGGCCAGCAGCAACGCATCGCACTGGCCCGCGCCATCGTCTTCGAGCCGGAAGTGCTGCTGCTGGACGAGCCCTTGTCGGCGCTCGACGCCAATATGCGCGAGGACATGCGCGTCGAGATCAAGAAAATCCAGAGGGAGACGGGCATCACCGCTATCTTCGTGACGCACGACCAGGAAGAAGCCTTGTCGATGTCCGACCACATCGTCGTGATGAACGCCGGCCTGATCGAGCAGATCGGCTCCCCCGCGCAGGTCTATGACCAGCCGGCCACCGCATTCGTCGCCAATTTCCTGGGCAAGGCCAACATGCTGCCCGGCAGCGTGACAGCGATGGACGGCAAGATGGCGACGATCGCGCTGGCCACCGGCCATGTCGTAAAGGCGGCCGCGCCGAAGGCGCTCGCGACCGGCAGCGCGGTCACCGTTGTCGTTCGCCCGCAGAAGCTTACCGTCGGTACCGCCGGTGCTGCCAACAGGCTGGCGGGACGGATCGTCTCGACCTCCTATCTCGGCGGCAATGCGGTCTACGAGATCGACATCGGCGCCGGCACGCTGGTGCGCGCCAACACGTTGATCGACGGCCAGCCGCTGCGTGAAGGCGAAGCGGTCGATGTCTGCTTCGACCCGCTGGGCTGCGTGCTTCTCGACGCGCAAGGCTTACGCATCGCCTAGCGAGGCGGAACTGAGCCGTTCAGTCTTTCGCGTCACCCTTTGGCCCGAGAAACCGCGCATAGACCTCACCGACAATACCGCGCCGGAAAACCAGCACGCAGACCATGAAGGTCAGGGCGGTGGCGATGGTCACCGGAAAGTTCGAGGTGGCGAGCGTGTTTTCCAGGCCGACGACCAAACTGGCGCAGATGATCGGCCCGACCATGGTGCCGATGCCGCCGAGGAGCGTCATCAGGATCACCTCGCCCGACATCTGCCAGGTGACGTCGGTGAGCGTGGCAAACTGAAAAACGATCGCCTTGAGCGCCGAAGCGCAACATAGCGTCGGATCGTGCGGCGTCCAGATCGGCCTCTATTCTCGCCGAAGCGACGATTGCGGCTGAACGGTCCTGATCCGATATCGTTGAACGAGAATTCCCCTAGTCAACCGTCGGCGGGATGATGGCACGCGACCAGGCGGCCCTCGCCAATGCTTTGGAGAAGCGGGCGCTCGCTGCGGCAGATCGGGGTGGCAGCTGGGCAACGGGTGTGGAACCGGCACCCCGAGGGTGGGTTCATCGGGCTGGGCAGATCACCCTTGAGCACCAGCCGGCCGCGCCGCGCCCGGTCGATGCTGGGTATCGGCACGGCGGAACGCAGCGCCGCGGTGTAATGGTGTCTGGGCGCCGCAAAGACCTCGTCGGTCGGCCCGCTCTCCACGATCGATCCCAGATACATCACCGCCACACGGCTCGAGATCTGACGCACCACGGAAAGATCGTGGGCGATGAACACATAGGTCAGGTTGTACTCCTCGCGCAGGTCGGCGAGCAGATTGACGATCTGCGCCTGGATCGACACGTCGAGCGCCGAGACCGGCTCGTCGGCCACGATCAGCCGTGGCCGCAGCGCCAGCGCGCGGGCGATGCCGATACGCTGGCGCTGGCCGCCGGAGAATTCGTGCGGGTAGCGCGATGCGTGCTGGGGCGACAAGTCGACCCGGCGCAGGAGCTCGGCCACGCGGTCCGCCATTTCCGATGCCGAGAGGCGTTCATGCATGCGGAACGGATCGGCCAGCAGATCGCCGACCCGCCGGCGCGGATTGAGCGAAGCGCTGGGATCCTGAAAGACCATCTGCATCTGCCGCCGCAACGGACGAAGCTGGCGCTGGGAGGCGTCGCTGATGTCGCGGCCCTCGAATTCCAGCGACCCCGAGCTGATTTCGGTCAGACGCACCAGACACCGGCCAAGCGTGGATTTGCCGCAACCGGACTCGCCGACGATGCCGAGGGTCTCCCCGGGCCAGATGTCGAGCGACACCGTATCAACCGCATGCACGGTCCGGCGCTGCGCCGGGAAGATCGAGCGGCCGACGCTATAGCGCTTCGACAGGTCGCCGGCACGAAGCAGCGGACGTTCGCGTGGCCTGGCATTCATCGTTGCATCTCCACCACGCCGCCAGGCCTCTGGGCAGCGAATTGTCTGCGCGTAGGCTCCGGCAACAGGCACGCGGCGCGATGGCTCTCGCCTTGCATGATCGGCAGTTGAACCAGACAGGCGTCGTGGCGAAAGGCGCAGCGGGGGCTGAAGGCGCAGCCTTTCGGCAGGTTGGAGAGCGATGGCGGAATTCCCGGAATGGCAGCGAGCCGGGCTGGACGTGGTCCCTCCATCGGCGGGATCGAGCCGAACAAGCCCCATGTGTAGGGATGCAGCGGCGCCCGGAACACGCTGCTCTTGCCGCCCTCCTCGACAAAGCGTCCGCCATACATCACCAGTACCCGGTCCGCGACTTCGGCGACGACGCCAAGATCGTGCGTGACCAGGATCACAGCGGAACCGAACTGGTCGCGCAATCGTCCGATCAGTTCGAGGATCTGCGCCTGCACGGTAACATCGAGGGCTGTAGTCGGTTCATCCGCGACGAGCAGCGCCGGGTTGCACGAGAGCGCCATGGCAATCACCGCGCGCTGGCGCATACCGCCGGAAAGCTGGTGCGGGTAGCTGTCGATGACCCGATCCGGATTTGCGATGCCGACCGCATCCAGCAATTGCACGGCCCTCGCCCGTACCGCTTTCGCCGACACTTTTTCATGCGCGCGGACCTGCTCGCCGATCTGGTTGCCGATCGTATGCACCGGGGTGAGCGCAGACATCGGATCCTGGAAGATCATCGCGATCTGGCGGCCGCGAATGGCATCGAGCGCACGCCGCTTGAGCCCGATCAGCTCCCGTCCCATGAAACGGATGGAACCGGAGACGATAGCGTTGGGGCTGTCGATCAACCCCATAATGGCGAGCAAGGTCTGGCTTTTGCCCGAACCGGATTCGCCGACCACACCGACGATCTCGCGCTGCTCGACGGAGAACGAAACACCTCCCACCGCGCGCACCAGGCCCTCGTCGCTGCGGAAGGAGACGGTGAGGTCCTTGACCACCAGAAGAGGAGCATCAGCCGACATCGCGAGCCCTCGGGTCGATTATGACGAAGACCACGTCGACGACGAAGTTTGCCATCACCACGAAGAAGGCGGCGTAGATCACCGTGGCAAGGATCATCGGCAGATCGAGCGTCTGCAGCGCCTCGTAGGTCAGTTTTCCGACGCCCTGCAGTCCGAAGACCACTTCGGTCAGCAGCGCGCCGCCACCGACCAGGGCACCGAAGTCGAGGCCGAACATGGTAACAAATGCGACCAGCGAGGTCCTGAGGCCATGATGCAGCACCACCCGCCGCTCGCCGATCCCCTTGGCTCGGGCGGTGCGGATGAAATCCTCCTGCATCATCTCGATCAGGCTTGCCCGCAGCACCCGGCCGTAGAGGCCGACATAAAGGGTTGCCAGCGTGAACCACGGAATGACGAGCGCCTTGAACCAGCCCCAGGGATTCTCGGTCAGGGGGATGTAGCCGAGCGGAGGAACCCAGGAAAACAGCCAGCTGTCGTGCCAGCGGCTTTGCGTCAGCAGGTTGGCGACCTCGCCCAGCCAGAAGACCGGGATCGACACGCCTACCAGGCTCAGGATCATCAGCGCGCGATCAATGAATGTACCGCGCGTTGCGCCTGCGATCACACCGACGATCAATCCGCCGAGCACCCACAGCACTGCCGCGCCGCCGACCAGCGACAGCGTCACGGGAATGGCGCTTATCACGGTCGGAATGACGCGCTGCCCGCGATTGACGAAGGAGGTGAGATCGCGGCTGACGAAAAGCCGGTTCATCATCAGCCCATATTGCACCGGCAATGGCCGGTCGAGACCGAAATCGTGGCGCACCTGGATCAGCGTCTCTTGCGAAGCATTGCGGCCGGCAATGCGCGCCGATGGATCAGCGCCAGGCGTCGCAAAGAAGATCAGGAAAGCGACGACGCTGATACCGAACATAACCAGCATCATCTGGCCAAGCCGGAAGCCGAGCGCGGCAACCACTAGACGCCCCTCGGCGAGGATTTCGGATCGAGCGCGTCGCGCACGCCGTCGCCCAGAATGTTTAGGGCCAGCACCGTGATCACAATGGCTAGCCCCGGCGCCAGTGCCACGACCGGCCGCGAATAGAGCAGGCCCTGGCCGTCCTGGATGATCGTGCCCCAGCTGGCATCCGGCGGCTGCACGCCGATCGACAGGAACGACAGCGAGGATTCCGTCATCATGTTGAGCGCCAGGATCAACGGCACGAAAACGATGATGCGGGTCACCACATTGGGCATGATGTCGCGCAAAAGGATGCGCCAGGGCGATGCGCCAAGGCCGATCGCAGCGGTGACGAATTCGGCATGCATTAAGGTCAGGACATGGCCGCGGATCGGCCGCGCCACATAGGGCACATAGACGATGCCGATGATGAAGACCGGTAGCCACAGGCTGCCGGAGCGGATTTCGAACGGACCGATCTGGATACTCTGCGCAATCAGCACGATCGACAACGAAATCGCCAACAGGAAAATCGGAAAAGCCCAGAGCACGTCGAGAATGCGCGACAGGCCGATGTCGACGATGCCGCCGAAGAAGCCGGAAACGACCCCCAGGAATGTCGCGAGGACAAGGCACAGCACGGCTGCAGCACCCGAGATCAACAGCGAATCCCGTCCGCCGTAAAGCAGCCGCGCCGCGACGTCACGGCCCTGGTTGTCGGCACCGAGCATATAGGGGCCGATGCGCCAGGTCGGCCCGACCGGCGTCATGCCGAGGCCAAGGCCTTCGGTGGAGGGCTGCAGCACCGGCTGGGTCACCCCATCGACGACGATCTCGCCATTGAGATTGGTCGCAAATGGATCGGTGCCGGAGACGTATCGCGCATAAAGCGGCGCCGCGAGCGAGGCGATCACAATGACGACGAGCACGGCGAAGGCAGATATTGCCGAACGATCGCCTTTCAGCTTGCGCCAAGCGGTGCGCCACGGGCCATCGGTGGCCCGGCGAACCGGGATGGCAGGCTGGTCCGCAATGACATTGACCATGAACAGGATTGCCTGGGAAAAATCGCGGCCTGGAAGATGCGCTGATCCGCCGGAAAAGGAAATGCGACGGAGAGCCAGCGGCACTCCGTCGCATTGGCTCCGGTCGGCTATTCCACCCAGGACTGGCTGACAATCCAGTAGAATTGCGGGCTGAAGGTGAAGTTCTTCAGCCTGGAAGAGATCACATCGACGCGCTTTGGCGTGAACAGGACAGCGACCGGAGCCTTGTCCGTCACAGCCTTGTCGATGGCGGTCCAGAGTGTCGCGCCCTTGGCCGGATCGGCGATGGTGGCTGCCTCTGCCTCGTCCATCGATGCGTCGATCGACTTGTCGCAGAACCCCGAAATATTGACCGAGGCGTCGGAGCCCGGCGTAAACGAGGCACAGCTGAACAAGACCTGCAGGAAATTCGATGGCGCCGGGTAATCCTGGAACCATTGCGAGATCGAAATCTGCACCTTGTTATTGGTGTTCTGGATGTAGGTGAACTGTATGTTCTGCGAGATCGGCTTGACCGACGTCTTGTAGCCAAGCTGGTTGAGCACATCCTGCAGGTAGACGCCGATCGCCTTGGAGACCGTGGTGTCCTCGGTGATGATCGTCACCTCCTGACCTGCGGTTCCCGATTCCGCGACCAATTGCTTGGCCTTGTCCATATCCGGCGCCGACCACTTCTCACCTGGATTGGCAGTGAACGAGCAATAGGCTGCGAATGACGGGAAGCCCGGCGGCAGGATCTGACAGGCCGGCTGCGCCAGATTGCTGCCGCCGAACAGCTTGACGATCGCGGCGCGGTCGATCGCGAAGTTCACGGCTTGGCGAACGCGGATGTCGTTGAACGGCGCCAGATTGGTGTTCATCGGCGCATACCACATTGCCGTCAGCGGGTGAACCGTGACCTGCGCGGCATATTTGGTGCCGAGTTCGGCGAGACGGTCGGACGGCGGTGGGTCGAACATCCAGTCCGCCTGGCCATTCTCGACCGCCGTCACCGCCGCCTCGTCGGTAAGGCCGAATTCATAGTCGATCTCGTCCGGATATCCGGCCGGCTGCGCTTCCTTGCTCCATTCCTTGAAGTGAGGATTGCGCACAATCTTCATTAGCTTGTTGGGGTCGTAGCTGGCGATCATGTACGGTCCGGTACCCGGGATCGGATCGGTGCCGGCGTCCTTCAGCGGCGCGCTCGCCGGCAGGATCGACGCGTGTGGAACGGCCAGCTTCTGCAGGAACTCGGCATCCGGCTGGACCAGGTTGAAGGTAATGCTTCCGGCCGCATCGTCGACCGACAGGCCACCTTCGAGGGTGCATGCAGCGGGGGCCTTCAAGCACGCATCCGCGCCGACGATGCCTTTGTAGAAGGTCCCGGCCGTCGGCCCGCTGATCTTGAAGATGCGTTGGAACGAAGCCACCACGTCCTTCGTGGTGACATCCGAGCCATCCGCGAATTTGATGCCCTTGCGCAGCTTGAAGACGTAGGTCTTGCCGCCGTTCTCGACCTGCGGGAGGCTTTCCGCCAGGTCCGCGACGACTTCGAAGCCAGTCTTGTCCCCGGCCTTCTTGTAGGTCACCAGGCCATCGTAGAGGACATAATTGATCTGGAAATACTGCAGCGTGTAGTTGATGTGCGGATCGGCGGTGCCTGCCGCGGCATTGGCCAGCAGTCGGAGTGTGCCGCCTGGCTTGCCCTCGGTGGCCAAGGCACTGCTTGCCGGCGACATCATGATCACGCCGAGCAGAGCCAGGCAGGGTATCAACGCTGCAAATGCTTTTTGGGGTCGCATATTTATTCCCTCATGGAGGCGTGTCGGCTTTTGCCGCGCTGAACCCGATCGATCGACCATTGCGCGGCTGAAACAGTCTGGGTTTGCGAACGGTGTCCGCTACTTGGCCCAATCACAAAAGACTACGGCGAGCGAAGCCGGACGGGATAGCTATTAAGATAGATAGGGTCGGACAGGCTTATCCCCGCCTATTTGTTGAGCAGCCGGCCGACATGGCTATTTGACAAGCAATCATCAGCGGGTAAGCTTGCCCGATGCAAAGCCTTCCAGGCGATCTAGAGAGCCGGTTCCAAACCGGAATGAGCATCGACGCTGCCATGGCGGTGGCAACGGAGGTGCTGGAGCCCATCGGTTTCACCGCGTTCATCTACGACTATACGCCCGTGCCGGTCAGTCACAAGGGCGAGCTTATCACGCCCTCGTTGATGGCTCTGCGCAACGTGCCGCGCGACATGCAGGATCTCTGGTGCAAGGGCGGATATTATCAGCTTGACCCGGTGCAGGAGGCCGCGCTCACCGTATCGAGACCGTTTCTCTGGTCGCACAGCGGCGTTCAGAGCACCGTCATGCAGCGCGTGCTCCAGTCCAAGCACGATCCTGTGGTCAGCTATTTGCTTGACACCAGGATGACCTGCGGCGTCACCGTACCCATTCGCCTTGCCGGCGGCGATCTCGCCACCTTCACCGCGATCCGTGCCGATCCGGAGGCCGGGTTCGAGCTCGAAGCCAGACCCTTGATCGCCGAGATCGGAGATCTGGGTCATCTGCTGCATGACTCCGCCTACGCCGGTTTCGACGCCGGAATCCGCACCTGCCAACATGTCCATCTGACGTCGCGCGAACGTCAGTGCCTGCGCCTGGCCGCTGCCGGACTGACGGCCAAGCAGGTCGCGCGTGAGATTGGCCGCGCGGTGCCTACCGCAACGCTGCACCTCAACGCGGCGACGCGAAAGCTTGGCGCGCGCAACCGCTTCCATGCCATCGCGCTCGCCGCCCATTACCGGCTGCTCGAACCGGAGCATTGAGGCTCGCGACCTGCGGGGGATCGGCCTTGCCTCGGGCAAACCCATAACCGGCGAACCTATAAAAAGTGCTAGCTGTAAATGCGCTGGGCCGCTTAGTACCGTCGGCCGCAAACAAGGCTTGGGAGGGGTGCACCAAAGTGGCTCCTGCCGCGCCATGATGCGGAGCTTGGACTGTGACGGCACATGCGATCACCGAAGGATTTAGCGACTACAAGGGCTATCGCACCTGGTACCGTGTGACCGGGGACCTCGGGTCGGGCAAGCTGCCCCTGGTCGTCGCTCATGGTGGACCGGGCTGCACCCACGACTATGTGGACTCATTCAAGGAGCTTGCCGGAACCGGGCGAGCCGTCATCCACTACGATCAGATCGGCAACGGCAAATCGACCCATCTGCCGGACAAGGGCGGCGACTTCTGGACCGTCGATTTCTTCCTGGGCGAACTCGATGCGTTGCTCGCCCATCTCAGCATTGCCGGCCATTATGCCCTGCTCGGCCAGTCCTGGGGCGGCATACTCTCGGCCGAGCACGCCGTGCGCCGCCCTGAGGGGCTCAAGGCATTGATCCTGGCCAATTCGCTGGCCTCGATGGCGCTGTGGGTGGAAGGAGCCCGGCAATTGCGCACCGAGTTGCCAGCCGATGTGCAAAGTGCGCTCGACCGGCACGAAGCGGCGGGAACCACCGATCACCCCGAATATGTTGCGGCGACGAAGGCTTTCTACGACCGTCATGTCTGTCGCGTCGTTCCGATGCCGCCAGAGGTCGCCCGGACATTTGCGGCAATCGAGGAAGATCCGACCGTCTATCACACCATGAACGGTCCCAATGAGTTCCACGTCATCGGCACGATGCGGAATTGGACCATCGTCGACCGCCTGCATCGGATCGAGGCGCCGACCCTGGTTTTCCGCGGCTTCTACGACGAAGCGACCGAGGCCTGCGTCCAGCCCTTTCTGGATCTTATCCCGTACGTTGAAGGCCTGGTCTTCCCGAATTCCAGCCACATGCCGCATGTGGAGGAAAAGTACGACTGCCTCAGCGCCGTCGGGCGCTTCCTGGCCAAATACGATTGACGTTCCAGCGCCAGGTCTTCTGTTCCAACGGATCGTCGACACGACGCAGTCGTCGTGAGGCAGGTTCAGAAAACCTCGAACCGTCCCATTTCTCTGCCGACGCACATTGCTATGCCTCGGTGATGGCGACGCCACGCTATGTGGATGTCCCGCAAAGGCCTGCAGGGTCGTCCGATGAGGCCAAATCACGGGCAGAATGCCAGATCACGGACAGCATAAAGGAGCCCATTCGAGCGCCTTTTCCATTGCCCGCGGAGGCAGGGGCCTAACGTTGCGGCGCAGATTGGCATGTCGCCGGCATGGCCGCAATCAGCCTGCCCTCCCCTGAACTGGCATCCCGTCGCTGAAAAACCTGACGGATACGGAGGACCAAGTTGCCGGTGGGTACGGAAAGTATCGGACCCAAAGTTTCGCCAAGCAGTTGCAACCGAATTCATTAGCCGGCGTTAAAGTGCGGGTGATCTAGCGGGGCATGGGGAGGCTTTCATGCAGACGTATCTCGTCGAGCGTATGGACGGCGACGATGTTATCTCGGTGCGCGTTGTCAACGCGCCGAGTCCGTTCAGAGCCGCAGCTATGATGACGGGCGGGCGTATTACCTTCCGAACGTGGGAAAAGGATTGGATCCGCGTGACCGACGAAAATCGGGGACAGATCTATGCCTATTGTTTCGTCCCCGGCAGCTATTCCGACACCGAAGCATCGCCGGTGTCGTCCGGAAGAACCACCGAATAGGCAATATGCCTGAATAGCGGCAATTCCATCTTCGACCCCACCTTGGTCTTCGAGCCCGCCTTGGCATGTGTCCGTGTCATGCGCACCACAACAGCCAGCGAGCCCGGCATGATTGGCTCGGCCGGCGGCTTGCGAAACAGGCGAAGTGACTAACCAAGCGCCCTTGAGGGAAGATCAGGGCATCATCAGAATGATCGATGAAAAGATTGGGGCGGGGGGCGATAAGTGACCCTAATCTTAGCGTAGGCAACTCATGTCTTCGGCATATTTGGGATCAGAAGTCGCGGATCAGGATCTAGCGGTGGATTGTCAGACAACGACCTCCGATAATTGGTCCAGTGTCCCACAATACGCACTGGATCAGGGTGGTCCCGTACTGCGCCCATTTCAAAGATTGGGCGTCGATTTTACCAACATTGCGGCCTTCGATCACCTGAGAAATGTCGTCCGCCAGTACCCCGACAAGCTTGCAATCAGCGACGGCGCCAATCGTCTGACCTATTCCCAGCTCCTCCGGTCAGTCGAGACGCTGTCCCACCAGATCGCGGCGACCGTCCCAGACGGACAGGCGATAGGGATTCTTCAGGCCAACTCGGCCTGGTATCCCATTGCCATGCTGGCAAGCATGACGGCTGGGCGGCCTTCGGTGCCACTCAACGCGCGAGATCCTAGCTCGCGTATCCTTGAAATCGTGGCCGGGGCGCGGCTCTCAGCTGTCCTGGGCGAGGGCAATGTCCGACCCGATGGATTGCCCCACCTGGTCAGTTGGATCGATGTGTCGACCAGTGCGGCCTCGCAGGCTGGGCAAGTGCCTCGTTCTTATTCCGTCTCGGTCGATGCGCCCGCCATCGTGCTTTATACGTCAGGGAGTACGGGCCGGCCCAAAGGCATCGTTAACAGCCAGCGCAGCTTGCTGTGCCGGGTCCAGCAATATGTCGATGCGTGCCACATCAACTCGGATGATGTTTTCCTGCCATTGACCGGACCCGCCACAATCGCCGGGTGCCGGGAGATTCTTGCTGCTCTTCTCACCGGCGCCACCTTGCATCTGGTCGAAGTCGAAGCGGTCGGCCTGCGCGCCGTTCAACGCCTGGTGCGATCCGAAGACGTGACAATCACCTATCTGGTGCCGGCACTGCTTCGCGCGCTTATGGCAGACGGACCTGCAGAAGCGTTCCATTCACTCAGAGTCGCCCGGATCGGTGGCGAGAAGGTGCCCTGGACCGACATCGCCCTGCTGCGCAAGGCCGTCTCCGATACGTGCCTTATCCAGATCGGTTACTCGTCAACCGAGACCACCGGCTCGCAATGGTTCCTGCCGCGAGACTGGCCAGAGCATGGAGATTCGGTTCCAGTTGGCTGGCTGCTGCCTGGAATCACCTTCGCAATTGTCGACGAAGCGGGCCGCCGCGTTCAACCGGGCCGCAGCGGAGAGCTTCTGATCAGGAGCCCGTATGTCTTGCTTGGCCATTGGGAGGACGGGGCGGTTGTGCCGGCAACATCAGACCCGCACGATCCAGGCCTTCGGATTTTCGCGACAGGTGACCTCGTTCGACTTGATGATCAAGGCCTACTGCACATCGTCGGTCGCAAGGGGCGCCAGGTAAAAATCAACGGTCGACGCGTCGAGCCAGCCGAACTCGAACGGGTGCTGCGTTGTCCACCCTCTGTCGCGGATGCCGTGGCAATCGTGACGGCCGCGAATGAGCTTGTCGCCTTTGCTGTTCCTCGGCGCTCGGCCGAAGCGACCTTTTCGGACGAGCTTCGCCAGCTTGTCAGGACCAATCTGCCGCCGCCGCTGCGTCCCTTGCGGTTGCACACGATCGCCGAGATTCCGCGTCTGCCGAGCGGCAAAGTCGACATCACGACACTTGCAGAGATGGATCTTTCAGCCAGAGAGACAGCGGCGACCGCGCGTCCGCTCGAGCCGCGAGGCAAGCTGACCGCGCAGCAGGTTGTCCAGCGGGCATGGACCAGCATTCTCAATACGCGCGTGGCGGCAGGACGCTGGGATGACGCCGGAGGAGATTCGCTGAAGCTGCTGCACTGCGTCATGGAAATCGAAAGCGCCATCGGGCAGGAACTCGGCCTTGAGGCCTTCACCGTCGGGATGAGCCTGGAGCAAATGGTCAAGGCGGTCGTGTCCGCCCAGGCAGGCGATCAAAGCGCGCGCGCCCAGAAGCACGACCCTCCCATTCTTTTTCTGTTCCCGGGGTCCGTCGGCTATGGCCCGAGCCTTGCAGCCTTTGCAGCAGCGATGGGCAAGGTGACCCGCGTTGCCCCGATCAGGTATCCGGCCCTGGCTATGATACTGCGCGGACAAGACAGCCTCGCCGATATGGCCGACGCCGCCGTCGACCAGATCCGCCGCGCCCAACCCTCGGGCCATGTACGACTTCTCGGCCATTCGCTCGGCGGCGCTGTTGCCTTCGAAGTTGCGGCGCGGCTGCTGGCAGCGGGGCGAACCGTAAAGTTCCTCGGCATCCTCGACACCAGCCTCGTCGGGGAGCGAAGCGCCCGCTGGGAGACGTTTACGCGCACATTCAATCGAATCCGAACCAACCGCGTGTCCGCTTACCGGATGGCATGCCGCGCCCTCGCGAAAGTCGCCGTGGCAATGAAGCGCGAGGCACAACTGGTCCAGTTTCTCGACCGCTTCGCTCAAGGACAGTTCAACGCGACGAGCTTTAGAACCAAACTGGAACTGCAAGAGGTTTTGCGCGCGCAAGCCTTCTTCCAGTGGGTGGCCGAGCCAAAGCCGGCTCTGCCGATCACAGGCACCCTGTTCCGCTGTGCTCGACCCGGAATGCCTCTGGCAATCGGCTGGGATAGCGTCTTCGCCCATCTGGACGTGATTCCGATCGTCGGCAGCCACATCGATCTGGTTGTAGAGCCTCACCTTACCACCAATCGTCCCCTTATCGAGAAAGCGGTGGCGAAAACCTATTCGCCAATCGAGTCTCGCAAACTGGAGTACAAGCCATCGACCTGATCTCAACATTCGGCAAAGACGCCCTGGTGCTCGACGCTGGCGCGGAAGTCGATCGCATCGTCCAGATCTTGGGCCAGCAGGTCCTCGGCACGCTGCGACGTCGAGGGGTGGTTGTCGGCCTCTCAGGCGGCATCGACAGCTCCGTCGTTGCGGCGTTGTGTGTTCGCGCCTTTGGGAAAGGCAAGGTCCTCGGGATATTCATGCCGGAGCGCCATTCCTCCGGCGACTCACTGAGGCTCGGCCGCATTGTCGCCGCACACCTTGGTATCGAAACGATCCTGGAGGATATAACGCCGGCCCTGGAAGCGATCGGCGCCTATAGACGGCAGACCGAAGCAATCCAGACCGTCGTTCCCGAATATGGGGACGGCTGGAAATGCAAGCTGGTGCTCGCCTCGGTTCTCGAGAGCAACGGTCTCAACATCACGCGCCTCACGGTTCAGGACCCCGAGGGCAGGACCGACACGGTGCGCCTGCCGTCGGCAGCCTATCTGCAGATCGTCGCTGCAACCAACTACAAGCAGCGCCTGCGCAAGATGACCGAATACTACCATGCCGACCGCCTCAACTACGCGGTAGCGGGCACGCCGAACCGCCTGGAGTACGACCAGGGCTTCTTCGTCAAGCAGGGCGACGGAATTGCCGACCTGATGCCAATCGTCCACCTCTACAAGACCCAGGTCTACCAGTTGGCCGAATATCTTGGGGTGGAGGAAGAGGTCCGGCGCAGACCGCCCACCACAGACACCTTCTCGATGGCGCAGAGTCAGGAGGAGTTCTACTTCGCGCTTCCTTATTATCTGATGGATCTGTGCCTCTACGGCTTGAACCATGGGATCGCCGACGAAGACGTCGCCGAGGCAACCGGCCTCACCGTGATGCAGGTCCAGAAGGTTTTCAAGGATATCGACAGCAAGCGGCGCGCCGCACGTTATCTTCACGCGCGGCCGTTGGTGTCCTCTTCAATGGGCGAGGGCTAGGCGATGTGCGGCATCGCCGGAATTGTGTCGCTGAGCGCCGCAGCGGCGCCCCCTTCCCGCGATGCGCTGATACGCATGGCGGGCGCGCTGGCGCATCGCGGCCCGGACGAACGCGGCCTTTACCGGGACAGACGTGCGGGATTGGCGCATGCCCGCCTGTCCGTCATCGATCTCGCAAGCGGCCAGCAGCCACTCGCCGGCGCGGGCGACACAATGTGGATCGTCTTCAACGGCGAAATCTTCAATTACGTCGAGCTGCGACAAGACCTGGTCGCGCTCGGTTATCGCTTTCGCACACGCAGCGACACCGAGGTCATCGTCCATGCCTATCATGCCTGGGGCGAGGCCGCCTTCGAGCGAATGAATGGGCAGTGGGCAGTCGCCATCTGGGACTCCGTGGCAGGTCGTCTCGTCTTGTCGCGGGATCGGTTCGGCATCTGCCCGCTGCACTTTTGCGAGCATGGCGGACGGCTTTACTTCGCCAGCGAGGTGAAGGCCATTTTCGCGGCCGATGCGGATATACCCCGCGCCTTCGATCCAGCCGGCATCGATCAGACTTTCACACTCTGGACTGTCGCGCCGCCACAAGGCGTGTTTGGAGGAGTAAGCGAACTCACGCCGGGGCATGTCCGCATTTATGACAGCGGCGTCGTCCGGGAGCGGGCT
The DNA here is from genome assembly GCF_040320905.1 of Mesorhizobium sp. M0590. Taxonomy (NCBI): domain Bacteria; kingdom Pseudomonadati; phylum Pseudomonadota; class Alphaproteobacteria; order Hyphomicrobiales; family Phyllobacteriaceae; genus Mesorhizobium; species Mesorhizobium sp. M0590. The sequence goes on along the minus strand of NZ_JAMYQN010000013.1, from coordinate 33,726 downwards.
TTTTGGAAGCCTGACTATCCAGAGGTTGACGGACCCGGCGATGATGAATTCACCGGCTCGCTTGATGACGCGGTGGAGGAAGTGCGCAGCGCCCTGGAAGCCGCGACGGCGCTCAGGATAGTACGCGCCGACGTGCCGGTCGGCTGCTATTTGTCCGGCGGGCTCGACAGCTCGCTGGTCGCCACGCTGGGGAGACGCTTCGCGGGCGAGCGCTTCCAGACTTTCTCGCTGCGTTTTGCCGACGCCGAGTATGATGAGACGCATTTCCAGCGCCTGGTTGCCGGCGTGGCCGGCAGTGACCATCATGAGGTGGTTGTTTCGCGCAGCGATATCGCTGGCATCTTCCCTGAGGTGATCTACCACACCGAGCGGCCAATCCTCAGGACCGCGCCGGCGCCGCTGTTCCTGCTCTCGAGACTGGTGCGCCAGCACGGCATCAAGGTCGTGCTGACCGGCGAAGGGGCCGACGAAATGTTCGCCGGCTACGATTTGTTCCGCGAGGGCAAGGTCCGCCGCTTCTGGGGACGCCAGCCCGCCTCGACGCGACGCTCGCGGCTGCTGGAGCGCCTCTATCCCTATCTCAGCCGCTCGCCGGTGCAGCAGCAGGCGATGGCACGCCAGTTCTTCGGGCGCGACATCCACGCCTGTGACGCGCCTGGTTTTGCGCATGGCACGCGCTGGCGTACCACAAGCGCCATCAAGCGGCTGTTTTCGGCAGACATGCGCGCCCAAACGGAGCGCCGCAACGCCGTGTCCGAGCTGCTTGCCCGCCTGCCGCCGGAGTTTTCGCGATGGGGCTCTCTTGCGCAGGACCAGTACATAGAGATTCAGACGCTGATGTCGGGATACCTGCTTTCCTCACAAGGGGACAGAATGCTGATGGCTCATTCCGTCGAGGGGCGCTTCCCGTTCCTCGATCATGAACTCGTGAGACTCGCGAATTCGCTTCCTGCCGCCTACAAGCTGCGCGTGCTCGATGAAAAGCATGTGCTGAAGCGCGTAGCGCAACCGATCGTGCCGTCGGAAATCGTCACCCGCAAGAAGCAGCCTTACCGGGCCCCCAACGCGCTCTGCTTTGTCGCAGATGGCGCTCCGGCCTACATTCGCGAAGCACTTTCGGAGGCGGCGCTGCGCGAAGCGAACGTCTTCGATCCCAAGTCGGTTACCCGGCTCCTGAACAAGTGCCAGGCCAGCGCCGGCGACGGCGACCTGTCCAACTCCGACAATATGGCGCTTGTCGGGGTGCTGTCGACGCAGCTTCTTCATCGGCAATTTATCGCGAGCCTTCCAAGTGGGGCTCGCACGCTCAAGCTCAGCATCGATATCGACCGCGAACACCGCGAAGAGGTGCTCGCATGATGCATGGCGCCGTACCGCTCCTGCATGACTATCTCACCCACTCTGCCAGCCGGCTCGGCGAGAAGGTGGCCCTGGTGTGCGGCAATCAACGTGTCACTTATGGCGATCTCGATATGCGTTCGAACGCCATAGCGCACCATTTGACCGATGCCGGAATTGCGCGTGGCGATCGCGTGGTGGTCTTCGCCGACAACACTGTCGAGGCCGTCATTGCGTTCTGGGCGGTGCTCAAGGCCAACGCCGTGGTGTGCATCGTCAATCCGCTCACCAAAAGCGACAAGCTTGATTATCTGCTCAACGATTGCCGCCCGACGGCACTGATCACCGACAAACACCTGCACTCGATTTTCAGGGAGCCGGCGCGGAATTGCCCATCGTTGCGCCGCATGATCGTCTCCGGGCCGATCGAACACAGCGACCTGCAAGAATTGCCGCATGCTGTGCGCTGGGACGCCGCGGTCGCGGCAGCCCGCAGCACGCCGCCCTCGCGCCGCTGCATCGACATCGATCTCGCTGCGATCATTTATACGTCCGGCTCGACGGGCGAGCCCAAGGGCGTGATGCTGACGCATCGAAACATGATCGCCGCGTGCGCCTCGATTTCCTCATACCTGGCGCTTGCCGAAGACGAGGTGATCCTCAATGTCCTGCCGCTCGCCTTCGACTACGGTCTTTACCAGATGATCATGGCATTCGGTGCGGGCGCCCGGCTGGTGCTTGAGCGCTCGTTCGCCTTCCCGGCGCAGATCCTTGGGCTGATCAAGCAAGAAAGGGTGACGGGTTTTCCCGGCGTACCGACCATCTTCGCCGCACTCGGGGAGCTCAGGTCTCTCAGGGATCAGGATTTTTCGAGTATTCGCTACGTCACGAATACTGCGGCCGCCCTGCCGCTCAAGCACATTCTCCTGCTGCAGGAGCTGTTTTCTGGCGCCCGCATCTATTCGATGTACGGCCTTACCGAATGCAAGCGCTGCACCTACCTGCCGCCGGAGGATCTGGAGCGAAAGCCGTCGAGCGTCGGGATCGCCATCCCCAATACGGAAATGTGGATTGTCGACGAGCATGACAGGCGGGTCGGCCCCGGCATCGTTGGTCAGCTCGTCATCCGCGGAGCGACGGTGATGAAGGGCTATTGGGGCAAGCCGGAGGCGACAGCCAGGAAGCTCAAGCCCGGCCCGCTGCCGGGCGAGCAGGTCCTATACACCGGCGACTACTGCCGGATGGACGCCGAGGGCTACCTCTACTTCGTCGGTCGCGGCGACGAGATCATAAAATCGCGCGGAGAGAAGATAGCGCCGAAGGAGGTGGAAAACGTGTTGATGAACATTGCGGGCGTACGGGAAGCCGCGGTCATCGGCGTTCCGGACGAGCTGCTCGGGCAAGCAGTGAAGGCATTTGTCGTGATGGAGCAGGGAAGCATGATCGGTGAAAAGCAGTTGCAGAAAGAGTGCCAGAGACGGCTGGAAAACTTCATGGTTCCGAAGTCCATCGTCATCGTACCCAGTCTGCCGATGACCGACACGGGTAAGCTAAAAAAAACGGCCCTGTCATGAGTCGGTACCAGGGCGAAGTTGATCAGCATTCATCTTTTGTACCGGAGGCGAAATCAATGTTATCTACCAAGGATAGAACCGATACCTGCAGCGAACAAATTCGCGCTTTCCTGGCTTCGAATTTCTATATAGCCGATCCCGAGAGCCTGGAGAGCGACACCTCGCTCCTCGACCAGGGCATCGTGGACTCGACGGGTGTGCTCGAGGTTATCGGCTTCATCGAGGAGACCTTCGGCATCACGGTTGAAGACAGCGAGCTGCTGCCGGAGAATCTCGATTCCATCGAGGGAATTGCGCAATACGTCATGCGCAAGAGAAACTGACGCAAGAGAAACTGATCGCCGAAATCTCGCGCAACTCTGTTTCAACTTCCCGGCCGTTTCTAGCCGCGACAGCGCGTCTACCTGCCGCGGCTGCGATGCTTACGCCTGCGCCCTCGTATGTCCCACAACCACCCTGCCCTCATCGGCCTGGTTGGTGACTGCCCGGATACTCTCATAGGCCTTGGAACGCTCGAGCAAACTCATGACCTGCCGGTCCTGGCCAAGCCCCACCTCGAAAAGCAGGATGCCTCCGCGCCGCAAATAGCGCGGCGCCTCCTTGAGCACCCGCATGTGGATGCTCAGGCCGTAGGGGCCGGCTGCGAATGCTTCACGCGGCTCGAGCTCGACCAGATGCGAACGGTCGCCCTCGAGCCGTTTTTCCGAAATGTAGGGCGGGTTGCAAACGATCACGTCGATCGTGCCGTCGAGCTCCAACCCTGAGAAGGCGCTGAACAAGTCGCCCTGAAGCACCGTTACCCGGTCCTCGATTTCAAGATGGGTGACGTTGCGGCGCGCGACCTCCACGCATCCGTCGGTAAGATCGCTTGCCCACACGCGCGCGGTGGGAGCGTGGTGCGCGATGGCGCACGCCAGATTGCCCGCCCCACAGCACATGTCGACAACGCGAGGCACCGGCAGGTTCAGTTGGCTCAGGACATCGAGAGTGGCCTTGCCGAGCAGTTCCGTTTCCGGCCGAGGAACAAGCGCACCGGGCGAGACCAGCAACTGCAATCCCATGAAGGTGCTGCGCCCCCTGCCGTAGGCATCGGCAACGTTGATCTCTTCGCTCACGACACTCGCCTCCCGATTTAGCCGGCGTTGGTGGCCGACAATTGCGTACCGATGAAGTGTATCTCAAAACCGTTTAACTCTCGATCGACAAAATCAAAACCGATCCCTCCCCAGACGCTTTGAAGCCTTGATGCTACAAAGATGACCATAAGCTTCTGCGCCGTGTCATGATTAGGAATATCTCCTTACCCGACCCGGTTATCCCCAGCCTGGCGAGCCAGTTGCCGAATTCTCAGCCTGGCGTCACGATTTTGCTACATTTTAATCAAAGAAGGCACGTATGTAAGCAATTCGTAATGTTCAGCAGCGGGGCGGGGCTGCTGCTTCCCGGAAGGTTAAAGTTTGTCCCTCATCGAAAGAATCGACGAGATTGCGCGGCAATTTCGCGTCAACGAGCGCACATCATGAAGTCGACCAAAGGGCGCTCGCTCGATCTCCGCTCCGCAATGTTCGGCTGTGTGCACGGCCTCGTCGGCGTAGGCATTTTCTCGGCATTGATAAATATCCTCGCCTTGACCGGCTCCGTCTACATGCTCCAGGTCTATGACCGCGTGCTGCCTTCGCAGAGCGTGCCGACTCTTGTCGGATTTACAGTCGGGATGCTGGGACTTTACGCGGCCTATGGGCTCCTCGATTTCGTGAGGCTTCGCCTGTTGGTCCGCATCGGCAGCCGCCTGCATAGAAATCTGCAGCAAAAAGCGTTCGCAGCCTCGCTTTCCCTGCCCCTCGTCGCCGGGCCGGATGCGAACCGGGTACACCCGCTTCGTGATCTGGACCAGCTACGTGGCTTTCTTTCCGGGCTTGGGCCGACAGTCTTATTCGACGCTCCCTGGATACCATTTTATATGGTGGTCATCTATCTGCTGCACCCCGCGCTTGGCGTGCTGGCAACGCTCGGGGCATGTGCCGTTGTGTTTTTGACGGTGGTTGCCGAGATCATCGGCCGCAAACCTGCGGCTCGTGCATCTGAGACACTCGTAGCGCAGCGGCTTCTGGCCGACTCCGGCCGCCGCAACGCAGAGGTTGTTCAGGCGATGGGCCTTTCCGCCCCGCTTAGCCGGCGCTGGAACGAGGTCAGTCATCTTTATCTGAAGAACCAGGAACGGCTCTCCGACGTCGTCGGCGCAGCAAGCTCACTGTCGAAGACGCTCCGAATGGCCCTGCAATCATGTGTGCTAGGGCTTGGTGCCTACCTTGTGATCGGCGGCGAGGCCTCGCCTGGCGTGATCATTGCATCGTCCATATTGCTGGGCCGCTCGCTGGCGCCGGTCGATGTGGCGATCGCAAACTGGAGAGGGTTTCTGGCAACCCGCAAAAGCTATACCGAGCTGTCGGCAGCCCTGGATGCTTTTGATAGCCAGCAAGAGCCAATGGAACTGCCCGGCCCGAAGGCTGAGCTTGCGGTCGAGGATTTGACCGTCGCGCCACCAAGCCTGCAGAAGCCCACCATCTTCAATGTAAGCTTCCGCTTGGCGAGAGGCGCAGGGTTGGCGGTCGTCGGCCCGAGCGGCTCCGGCAAGACCACGCTCGTGCGCGCTTTGGTCGGGGCATGGAAGCCGCTTCGTGGCACGGTAAGATTGGACGGCGCCTCGCTCGATCAGTGGAATTCAGAACTGCTCGGCATTCATATTGGCTACCTTCCGCAGGACGTTGAGCTGTTCGACGGGACGATCGCCGATAACATTTCGAGGTTCGGCGGCAAGCGCGACGCAAAAGGCGTGCTGGCAGCTGCCAAGGCTGCGGGCGTGGACAAGATGATCATGCGTCTTCCGCAGGGTTTTCAAACACGCATCGGAGAAGGCGGCGCGGCCCTTTCGGCTGGGCAGAGGCAGCTCGTCGGGCTTGCCAGGGCACTTTACGGCGATCCATTCCTCGTCGTTCTTGACGAACCAAATTCCAATCTGGATGCAGACGGTGATGCTGCTTTGGCCGGCGCAATCCTGGCAGTGCGTCAGCGCGGCGGTATCGTGATCGTCGTTGCGCATCGCCCCTCCGCTCTCGTCAACATCGATCAGGTACTCGTCCTGTCGAACGGGATGCTCCATTCGTTCGGCTCGCGCGAAGACGTTCTGGCAAATGTGATCCGGCCCTTCCCGCGCCCGGACAAGCCAAACATTGTCGTTCCGCTGCAGCACGGTGCAAGCGGGCATGCGTGAGGTATTGCTTAGTGTCTAACGTGACCATGTCGTCATATGCTGCGGTTGGCGGCGAAGGCCAGCCGACCGGGGAGAAGCCGGAGCCGGATGGGATTCGAGCCAATCTACCCTGGGGTACTCTGGTCCGGAGCCTAGCAGCACATTGTCGTTCCGCCGCACAAAGGTGCAGCCGGACATATGCGAGGTATCGCTCTGCTGTTGCCGTGTCGTCATACGTCGCAGCCGGTGGCGAAAGCCGTTCGTTGGAGACGAAGCCAGAGCCGGATGGCATCCGGGCCAATCTGCTCTTGGGCCTGGCAACCAGCTTGCTGTTGATCTTTGGCGGAGGGCTCTGGTTGGGATTGACCAAGATTGCCGGCGCGGTGATTGCGCCCGCAACCGTGGTGGTCGAAAGCAACATTAAAAAAGTCCAGCATCAAACCGGCGGCACCATCGGCGGAATCTTCGCGCAGGACGGCGATCATGTGAAGGCCGGCGATGTGTTGGTCAGGCTGGACAACACATTGACCCGAGCAAACCTGCAGATAATCACCGAGGACCTCAATCGCGCCACCATTCGTCTGGCCCGACTGGAGGCCGAGCGCCAGGGTCTGCCGGAAATGCAGATCCCGCCCGACCTTCGCGCTCAAATGGGCGACCCGCAAGTGGCGGCACTTGTCAGTGGCGAGCGTGCCTTATTTGAAAGCCGTGCTGCGGCGCTGGCTGGCCAGAAGGCACAATTACAAAGCCGCGCGAAGCAGCTGGAACGTCAGATCGATGGCCTCAAATCGCAGCAGTCCGCAACGGACGAGTCTCTGGATCTGCTGACCAAGAACCTTGCGGATGTCGAATCTCTCTACGCAAAGAAGTTGGTGTCCAAGGAGAGGTTGAGCAATGTCAGCCTGGACAAGACCCGGGCTCGCGGCGAATCGGGACGCCTTGTCGCAGCGATAGCAGAGGTACAAGCTCACATCAGTGAAACGGACCTGCAGGTGCTTCAGCTCGACGAACAAATGCGGAGCGACGTGACCAACGAACTTCGCGAAACCGAAGCCAAGCAGACCGAGCTCAGCGAGCGCCAGGTGGTGGCCGAAGACGAACTCAGCAGGACAGACATTCGTGCCCCGCAATCGGGCACAGTACAAGAATCCTCGGTCCATACCGTAGGAGGCGTGATTGGCGCAGGAGAGGTGCTCATGATGATTGTGCCCGATTCCGACAACCTTGTCGTCGACGCTTCCATTCCTCCGTCGCGTATCGATGAGATTCATCCCGGACAGCAGGTGTCGATCCGCTTTCCAGCGTTCGACGCCGGCACCACACCTGCTTGCGAAGGCTCGGTCAAGCGCGTCTCAGCGGATCTGATCAAGGATCAGCAACGCCAGCTTTCCTTTTTTTCGGCGCGCATCGACGTCGAGAATGAAGCGACGTGCCTGACAGGAGAGAAAATACTCAAACCGGGCATGCCCGCCGAAGTCCACATAAGAACCGACGAGCGCAGTGTCTGGTCCTACTTGATGAAGCCCCTTACCGACCAGTTTTCCAGGGCCTTCAGGCAGTAAAGCGGTTGCGAAACGCGGCCCGATCTATCGGGTCGCCGCATTTTCGAGAGCGCTGCTGAATCTGACCTCGATCGTGTCTCCCGGCATGACCTCGGTGTCTTCTTGGGCAAGCTGTTTTCGCCATTCTTCGCCGACCTTGCGAATGATCGTGACCTCGGCCTGGACCTTCTCGCCGGCAACCGGCAACGGCAGTGCGGCAGCTCCCGTGGGCTGCAACTTTTGGCTGGCGGCGCGAAGCCTTGCGCTGACGTCGGCAAGGCGCACGTTGGTATCCTTCAACTCGATCAGCAGACCCATCCTTCTTTGGTTGTCATTGCGTTCGTGCTGTCTGGCAAAATCGTCCTGCTGACGTCGTGCTCTCATAAGCTCAACCGACGTTTCGAGTGCCCGGCTGGAAGAGAGAACCAAAGCGCGCCGAACGTCGGCGAGCCGGTTGTTGGTGAGATTTCCGGACTCAAACGCTTTCCTTACGCGCGCCAGATCGTCTTCGTCCGCCTTCACCCCATCCGCTTCGGCCTGCTCGCGTTTGAGCAAGGTCTCGGTTTGTGCGGCGGCATCCTTGCCGCTTTTATCCAGAAAGCCCTGCTCTTGCTGGAAGTTGTCCAACGAGAGCTTCAGCCCTTCCGCTTCAGCCTGCGCGATCGCCGACGCAAAACTTGCCGGCAAGGGAGATCCTTGTGGTGGCCGCATGTCGAAAGTCGGTTTGTCCTGAAGTTCGGCGCGGATGCGGGCGCTATGAAAATAATCTCTCGTATATTCCCCCCAAAGCGACTCGTAATCGCGCCGCAGATCCACCGGATCTGGGCCAACCTGGTTTGCCCGGGACCGCAAAAGGCTGAAACCGCCTGACACGGCAATCGCCTGCCGCACGGTCATCAGCGGGCGGTAGGCCTGCTGTCCGGGAGTGAGCACGTCGCCGGTCACATAGATCGGCCTGTACTCCGCAACCACGGCGGTCACGTCTGTCGGCTTGATGACGATCATTTGCTCCCGCCCATCAGGCAGACGCTGGTGGAATATCTTGGTCGGCAAGATCGTCTGCATGCGCGTTTGCAGTTCAGCCGGAGTTAAGCCGCCCACCGAAACCATACCGACTTCGGGAAGCGCGATCGTGCCGTCCATCTGGACCACCGCACGTTGCGTTCGCTCCGGGATGGAAGCAATTCCAATCTCGACGGTGTCGCCGGCAGAAAGTCGATAGGCGACCCGCGGTTCCGCTGCAGCAGCCGTATCCATGGCAGCCAGCATGCCGAGCACGACAATAAGGATTCGATCAACGAGGACCATGGGCGACAATCTCCTTCTGGCTCGAATCCGGCGATACCGCGGCCGCAATCAACAGCGGAGCCAATCCTCCCGGGCGAAAGCTCATGTCATGTAACCCATTTCGTGTCGCACCCGGCCTTCGCTGAGGCGCCCTTGCCACCATCCGATGGTCCGCTCCAAGCCTTCGCGCAGGCTGGTCTGGGCACGCCATCCAGTCTTGCTTTCGAGGAGCGAAGAATCGGCCAGCAAGGCACGCACCTCGGAATTCTGCGGCCGCAGGCGGCGCTCGTCCCGGTGGATTGGTTTCTTGCAGCCACTCAACTCGATCACCAGATCCAATATGTCCGAGATCGTCACAGCGCGCTGGCTTCCGGCATTGTAGGCATGGCCAAATTCGAGCTCGGCGGAACCTGCGGTCAAAAACGCCGCCGCGGTGTCTTCCACGAAAGTAAGATCGCGGATCGGGCTTGTGTCTCCCACCATGATCGCCGGGCATTTTTTGTCGAGAGCCTGGCGTATAATGGTCGGTACGATGGCCCGCTCACTCTGGCGCGGGCCGTACGTATTGAAGGGCCGCATGATGACCACGGGGATGTCGAACGATCTGGCGTAGGACTCCGCCATCATGTCCGCGCCGATCTTGGATGCCGAATATGGTGACTGTCCCTGCAACGGGTGGGATTCGCTGATAGGCATTGTCAGCGCGGTGCCGTAAACCTCGCTTGTCGAAGTGTGCACTACACGCTCCGTCTCCCATTGGCGCGCCGCTTCGAGAACGTTGACCGTGCCCAGGATGTTGGTCTCCACATAGGACTGGGCAGCGGCATACGAATACGGGATAGCTATCAGTGCGGCGAGATGAAACACGACCGCCTGGCCACGCACGATCCGGTTAAGGAACGCGCTGTCGCGAACATCGCCGCGGACGAGATTCAACTGGCGTCGTATGGTGTCGGGCAAATCGTCCAGCCAGCCGTGGCTGTCGAAGGAATTGTAGAGTGCCAGCGCGGTGACGTCGGCGCCGCTGCGGACGAGTGCTTCGGTGAGATGAGAACCGATGAACCCGTCGGCACCCGTAACCAGAACTTTCCTGCCCTTGTATGCCATGACCCAAGCGTTCCCCCTATGACGTGAGGCACTGACTTTGCAAATCCACGAGAGCGCGGATGTCCCACCTGCTCTCAAGGTCCAATCGGCGGCGGCGAAACCACGCCAAGCACCGCCAGCAAGCCGCGCACCATCCACACAACATCGGAGCCGATCGTGCGCTGCGGATAATAGGAAAGGTCGAGCCTGGCTTTGGCAGGAAACAGAACCTGGCGATAGAACAGTAGCGGGTCCACCGATCGCGGATAGAAACGGGCTTCATGCCGGAAGAGAACCTGGGCTGGACCCAGCAAGCCTGGCTTGTATTGTAAAACGTCTTCGAAGCCCCCGCGAAAACAATCGGCGAAGGCAAGGCTCTCCGGGCGTGGTCCGATGATTGCCATCTCGCCTCTGAAGACGTTCCAAAGCTGTGGCAGTTCGTCGAACTTGGTGACGGCGAGGAACCGTCCTATCGGCGTCATGCGGCTGTCATCGGCCATGGTCAGAGCCAAGCCACCGGGGTCGCATTGAACGCTGAACTTGCGGAACTTGTACATGCGGAATGGGCGAGCACCGGCCCCGACGCGGGTCTGTGTGAAGAAGATGGGCCGCCCGCCTTCCAGCAGCAGCGCCACGGCAATCAGCAGCATCAGCGGGGCGAAGACGATCGCCGCGGCTGCCGCAATGACAAGATCGATTGCTCGTCTCGCAGACCCATGGGCGGCGCTCGAGACGTTAGACCGGTGAATGGCTAGATCCAGGGCATTCATGCGGCTGTTCCTGTCTGGGCGCAATTATTGACCGCCGCGGCAAGAGCGACGACTACCGATTCGACCAATGGCGCGGTGATCTGCGGATGCAGCGGTACAGTCAGTTCGCGCTGCGCGAAATCTTCAGTGCGCGGTAAGTGAGTACCGGGAATGAGCTCACGATAGAGCGTCATCTGGTGCACCGGCGGGTAGTGGATAGTGGTTTGTATCCCTTGCCCGCGCAGTGCGTCGATGACGTCTTGCCTGTCGGCGTAGCGTGGCAAAAGGATAGGCATGATGTGGTAGGCCGACGTCCGCGGCTCGTGGAATGGGATGGTCACGGCCGGGCAATGCTTCGCTATGAGACGGCGATACAGCATGACCAGGATACGCCTGATCTCATTCCACTCCTGCAGATTTTGCAGCTGGACCAGTCCGATCGCAGCCCGCAATTCATCCATGCGATAGTTGAATCCGAGCATGGTGACATCATACTGAGGGGTGCGGCTGTTCAGCCTTTGACGCGTCCCGGTGGTCATCCCATGTCCACGCGCCTGGCGGATTGTCTCGAGCAGACCGGCATCCCTGGCGATCACAGCCCCGCCTTCCGCCGTGGTCATGTTCTTGTTGCCGTAGAAGCTGAAGGCGGCTGCGGCACCAAATGTCCCCACCTCCTTCAAGCCCGGCGCATGCGCCGCGTCCTCGACGATGTGCAGCCCCCGGGCACGGGCGAGCCTCTGCCATTGTTCCCGATCGGCGAGGTAGCCGGCGAAATGAACGAGAATGATTGCCTTGGTGCGGGCCGTGCATTTCGCTTCGGCTTCCACGATCGACATCAGCGGCACGTCGGCTGACTCGATGTCGACGAAAACCGGCGTCGCACCGACATAGAGGACCGCATTTGCGGTCGCCACGAACGTCAAGGATGGCACCAGCACCTCGTCGCCCGGTCCGATGCCAAGTGCGTGCAAAATGAGATGAAGCGCTGCGGTGCAAGAACTGACCGCGACGCAATCCTCCGCATCATGAACGTCGGCAAAAGCTTGTTCGAAGGCTCGTACCTGCTCCCCCATGGTCAGCCAGCCGCTGTCGATGACCTTGGTCAAAGCAGTCTTCTCCGGCACACCCAAGATCGGGGCACTGACCAAGAGCATCACAACCTCCTAGACTGATAACTGTGGGAACCGGGCTCGTGACTTCATCATGCAGCCGTCGCAGTGACCTCGATCGAGGCCGACTGGTCTTCCCAGGAAATGGCCTGTGCGTTCTGAAAATCGTCGACGCGCCCGATATCGAGCCAGAGACCCTCATGTTTGTACACGTGCACGGTTGTGCCGTTCTGCATCATCTGCAGCATCAGGTCGTCGAACCCAAAGGGTATGCCGGATGGGATAAACTGCAGAACATCCGGGTTCATGCAGTAAATTCCCATGCTGACCAGATGCGAAAGCGTCGGCTTCTCGCGAAAGACCTGCACGGTATTGTCGACTTCGTCGATGACGCCGAAATCCATCTTGATCAGGCGACAGGCTGTTGCGATCGTCACTGGATCGGTGTGCTTACGGTGCGCTGCTACAAATCGACTGAGGCTTAGATCCGTGAGGACATCGCCATTGAGAACGATGAATGGCTCCGTCAGTTCATCCCTGATCAAAGACAGTGGCCCGATGGTGCCAAGCGGCTCCATCTCCTGCGTATATCGAATTTTCAGGTTCCACTGCGAGCCATCTCCACACACGGTGCGGATCAAGTGGCCGAGATACCCGGTTGTAATATAAACTTCCTGAATGCCGTTGCGTCGCAACCATTTCAGAAGCATCTCGAGAACCGGCCGTGCGCCGATCGGCATGAGCGGCTTCGGCAAGACCGAAGTGAAGGGGCGGAGGCGTGTTCCCATTCCTCCACATTGAATAACCGCTTTCATCCTGGTCCTCCCTTGTTCATTCGGCCTGAACGCTATCGTCACGGGCCGGCTATCCTGCCCTGGTCAGCACCCGGGAAACGCGTTCTTGTCCCCTCAGAAGAACCGGTGAGATTTCCCGTAGAAGACCGGTGAGATTTCTCCACTGTCCCCTGATCCGGACATTGCATCTGGATGGTATGTGGCCGTCAGGGTGGATGTCGTCGTGCATTCGAATGGTAACAATTCAGCCGTTTTGCTGTTCTATATCTTTAGACCTATAGCACTGCTGAACGACCGGCCGGTCTGTCAGCTGTCCAAAAGGTCAGAACGTATATTCGACGACGTTCGGCGGGTTTCGCTCACAAGGGGCAAAAAAAGAGGAGCGTTTCCCGTCATTTAAGATTATATTAGAAATCTGGCGTTTGCGGTGTTGGGGGTGCTGCAGCGTCGGCTGGATGAATCGACGAGTGGATGGCCACGACTTTCAGGCCATTACCGTTCAATCCATTCAGATAGGCGTTGGGGTAGTTCAATGTATCGAATCGTCATCGCCGACGATCACGGCTTGTATCGTCGCGGCTTGCGATTGGCACTGACCGCAGGCATTCCAGGTGTGGAGATCTTTGAAGCGTCCTGTTTCGACGCGGTGCTCAGTTTGCTGGCAGAGCAGTCGTTCGTGGATCTTGCGATCCTGGATCTGAATATGCCGGGCCTGTTCAATCAAGAAGTGCTCGGCGGGATCCTGTCTGCCTATCCGGACACGCGATTTGCGATCGTTTCCGGAAACGATTCACGCTCGGAAATACTCACGGCTCTGTCGATCGGACTTCACGGCTACATCGTAAAATCGCAGACGGACGAAGAGGTTGTTTTGGCCGTCAATGAAATCCTCTCCGGCCGCATCTATGTTCCTGCACTTCTGTCACGCCCGGGAGCGACGCAAACAACCCACGCGCATACCCATTCCGACGACAAAGGCCCACAGAGGCGTACCGCTGGCGTCAACCTTGGCAGGCTGACTTCGAGGCAAAAGGAAGTCCTCAAGCTGATGGCGGAAGGCTATTCAAACAAGGAAATTGCGCGCGATCTGGAAATCGCAGAGGCGACCACGAAAATCCACGCTGCTGCGGTTCTGCGTGAATTGGGGGTACGCAATCGGACCGAGGCTGCCGTTATGCTGAAGACTTGGCTTTCGAGACATGCCAGCTAGAGCGCCGCGCGTCCTTTTGGACGTGCAAACGGCGTCCCAAGACTCCTCATGCATTTTACTGCATATCCCAAAGCCGAGGCGCAGCTTTGAGCCGACGACATTCTTGGAAGGAACCCTGCGCATCTCAAAGGCCGCTCAGCGCGACTTGCCTTTAGATATCTGCTTTCCGATTGGAGCACTGCACTACAATCCGATTTCCTTGCGTGACAGCCGCAGCGAATACCGCAACCCTTGGTCCGACATTTCCAGCCTGGGAGAGTGACCGACAAGCGGCGCTCCATCCACTCCGATTATCATGGAACCGAAGCCATGACGGACTACGCTTGAGGTCCTACGCCGCCCCGATTCCACCCACTCGAACACGATATCACTGCCTGTTTCTTCAGGTGCGAACGTCCAGCTTACGTCGATCCGGCCTTTTGGATCGGCAAGCGCTCCATATTTCATGGAATTGGTGGCAAGCTCGTGAACGATCATTGCAAAACTCTCGGCGGCGCCTCCCGACATCGCCACGGAAGGACCGCTGACCGATATCGCACGTGTTCCAATATATGGGTGCAATTCTTGCGCAACGAGATCGTTTATCGCCCCCGATACGCTGCCGTTGCGTGAAAGAAGCAGATGGGTTGCCTCGAGCGCGCGTATCCGGTCGATCAGCATTTCCTTGTATTTGGCGACGTTGTTTCCGGGAACATCGACCATTTTCACGAGCGCCGTGATCACCGCGAAAACGTTGCCGAATCTGTGACGTTGTTCGAGCATGATGCGCTCCCGCTTCTTTGCCGCGGCGCGCAGCAGCGTGGTTTGTCGTCTCTCGCTCAGGTCGGCAGCCACTCCAAGCCGCTGTCCACCATCATCATGTCTTTCCTCCCTTCCGCGCAGCGCAACCCAGCGGATATGTCCGTCCGGTCGGCGGACGCGTATCTCAACATCGTAATTCGTGACCGATGGTGCGGCCTTTCTCGATGCCGCCAGCTTTGGCCAGTCCGCCGGATGAACGACAGCTGACAGCTCCTCCAAACTGCGGCTATTGGCCTGGGCCAGGCCGAGAATGTCCCAGAACGTGTCCGAGCCCGTGACTATCCCGTCTTTAAGGTCTATGCGCCACGTGGCCAAGCGTCCAGCAGACAGAGCGAGGTCCAGCCATTCCTTCTGGGCCCGAAGCGCTTCGTGAACAGCGCGTCGTTCCGAAATATCGTCGACCACCACGAAGATGCTCTCCGAGAGGCCACCCTCGGGCACGGACGAAGAAAGCGTTAGCCTGGCCCAGAATGCCGTACCGTCCTTTCGTGACAGACGCACCTCCGAAACGAACGAAGAAATGTCATTGCCCAGCCTCGCCAGCAATTGCGCCAAGGTATCCCGGTCGTTCGGATGGGCGAGCGTATCGAGCTGCAATTGGGCAAGCTCCTCCTCCTTGTACCCGGTCATCTCACAAAGGCGTCTGTTGGACTGCAGCAACTCACCTTTCTTGTTGGTGTTCGCGAATCCCATGGCAGCACGTTCGAAGGCCCAACGATAGCGGCTTTCGGTCGCCTCGACGGCAGCGAGCCTGGCCTCCGCGACTTCCAGCAACTCACGCAAGTCCTGCCGCAGACGATGGAAGGTCATGGCAATCACGCCACCCGAAACCAGAAGCAGGATTGCGCGCGCCCAATCTCCACTTGAAATCTGATCGTGTCCTCGTGCCCACAGCCCGACAGCCACCATCAGAATGGTCGCACCGAGCGCCGGTACGCGGTCTTCGAGATAGGCGATAATAATAATAGCCGGAATAAATTCCAGAAAACTGGCGCCTTGCCCAATAAAGGCTGACGATTTTATTTCAAATATCAGTGTGGCAGCTAACACCGATGCAGAGGCAATATGAGTTAGCAATCTGCCCGACGGGTTCGAATTCGACCTGCGCGACTGCGAGCTCATGGACACAGACTACAACCTTCTGACTAGCCCGTCGAGACTAGAGCAAAAAACGTACAGCTTAGTACCACTGCCGGATTGCCATACCGCTATCATAGCGCGCATTTTATCGGACGCAGCGGGGCCTAAGAGCTGCCTTAGAACTGTCGGATCATATTAAGTTTTCAAGGTGGTGATGAACGTATTATCCGTCAGCGCATAGAAGACTAGAATCCAGCTACACATAGAAGACTACATGAATCCCGAATACTTATTTCGGGCGTGTGAAACTTTGGGTTAGGGGTAGAAAATGAATCTGATCGATAGACAGGTCGATGCTTCTTCGAGCAATCGGTACATTGTTACGAGGACCAAGTATGATTTTGAAGCGCGGAATACGCGGCCCTCTTCTGGTCACCTTCCCGATCGCGCATCGGATCCATTGGACGCAAGGTTCGGCGAACCAAAAGGCCGCAGTCTGGAATCCATAACCGGCGTGCTTGATCGCATTGGCTGTGGCTATCTCGTGCTGAATCGCGAAAGAAAAGTAGTCGAGTGGAACGCAGCCGCCCAAACCACGCTTGAGCGCCAGGGCGAAGCGGCCGACACGGCGAGCGGACTTACGGCCGCCCTAAGGCGGCTGATCGCGAATGTTCCGGGCCAATTCCTGCCGGGCTCGTTGTCTTGGGTGGTGATCCGCAGCAGGGGCGACCGACCGGTGATACTGAACGAGAACGGCGTTATCGCTCCCGACGGAACGAGCATTGTGGCGCTGCTGGATCGCGACAACAGGTCGGGGCCAAATCCTCGGACGCTGCAAAGAATGTTTGGCTTGACGAGCGCAGAAACGCACCTCGCCTTGCGCTTGGCCCAGGGCGACGCACCTTTGGAGATCGCTCGCAGCTGGCGTCTCAGCCGCACCACGATCCGTTCCCAGCTTGCCTCGCTGTTCGCCAAGACCGAAACAAAACGCCAGGCGGAACTGGTGGCCCTTCTTGGGCGGATTTCGGTCCTGCCGTAAGGCCGGCCACTTAGATCCAATCGCCGGACGTCGGCATCCGCCCGGGATTCAAACTACGCAAGTTGGCGTGTCATGACTTGGCAGGTCGTGCACCGCATTGCGCACTCCACTAGGTTCGATGCGCCAGCGTAAATATCGAAAGCCGCAATCCCGGACCGGCTATTCGGTACTGTCGAACGGATTCGAAAGGCGACAAGTGGACAACGATCTACGCAGCGATTCTGTCCTTGCCGCAGTGGAGAAGATGGAAATCGCTCGATCCCGTTCGGACCGCGCGGTGAAGAAACTTGCACGGACAGGACCGATCGTCGTCACCGGCGCCGCAGGCTTCATTGGTTTTCACGTGGCCTCACGGCTTTTGCGTCTTGGTGTCAAAGTCGTGGGCGTCGACAATTTCACGCCCTATTACGATCTGCGGCTCAAGGAAGCGCGGTTGCACGCCTCTGTAGCGAGGCGAAGTTCACGCCGGTACGAATGGATCTGGCGGATGCCGCGCGCGTTCAGTTGCTGTTTTCAAACGTTCGCCCCTCACACCTTGTCCATCTCAGGCCGGCGTGCGTCATTCACTTGTTGACCCGCACGCCTATGTGCAATCGAATATAGTGGCGTTTCTCAACGTCCTTGAGGGCTGCCGGCATCATGGCGTCAGTCATCTCGTCTACGCCTCTTCGAGCTCCGTCTACGGCTTGAATCGAACCATACCGTTTTCCGAAAACCACGGCGCCGATCATCCCGTCAGCTTCTACGCCGCCACCAAGCGTTCGAATGAATTCATGGCGCATTCATACAGCCATTTGTTCGGCCTGCCCGTGACCGGACTGCGCTTCTTCACCGTTTATGGCCCTTGGGGCAGGCCCGACATGGCCGTCTACTTGTTCACGCGCGCGATCGTCGAGAGCAAACCAATTGAAGTAGCCAATGCCGGCCGCGTGTGGCGAGATTTCACCTATATCGACGATATCGCTGAGGGCGTGGTTCGAGCACTTGCTACACCGCCGCAGCCGGATCC
This sequence comes from Mesorhizobium sp. M0590, assembly GCF_040320905.1. Lineage (NCBI taxonomy): Bacteria > Pseudomonadati > Pseudomonadota > Alphaproteobacteria > Hyphomicrobiales > Phyllobacteriaceae > Mesorhizobium > Mesorhizobium sp. M0590. Next base: position 15,859 of record NZ_JAMYQN010000013.1, on the reverse strand, counting down.
GAATTGGGACCCTTGCACCGCCGACCCTGCCACAAGTTCCGCGCCGTATCGCGTCTACAATATCGGCAACGACCGGCCCGAGGAGATCAACCGGCTGATTTCGATCATCGAGACCGCTCTTGGCAGCCGGGCAGTTCGCGTGGATGTGCCGTTGCCGCCTGGCGACGTTCTGGAGACGCGCGCCGACGTCAGCGATCTTCGCCAGGCCGTCGGCTTCGCCCCGGCAACACCGCTAGAGGACGGAGTGCGACGCTTTGTCGAATGGTACCGGGACTTTCATGGAACGGATGCCGCGGCCAGCGTACGGCAACAGACGTTGGTGAATGAGGCCACCGTGTAGGCCGCGGGCCCTGTCGGGCGATGATCTGCCACTCGGCGCGTAACGTGTCGGCCACAAAGCCGCACTCGCCAGCCTCTATCCGACACAACCCTGGACTCGAAATTCCTGAACGCTGATGCCGTCGCGTATCGGGGCGCGACGGTCTCAAATCAGCGCAGGAACCAATGTCGCCGCTGGCCTTCGACTGCGTGCGTTCTGAACGATGTTAGCGCAAAGATCAGCCCAGGGATAATTTTCAGCCGTTTGCTGATGTAGATCGACATCGCCACATTCCAAATCGCCAACGCAAGCGCGAGGCCCACTGCGGCGCCCGGCGCGCCGTAGAGCGCAATTCCTGTGGCACAGCCTATGATACTGGCCGCAGCGCCGACGATCATGGTTGCGGCTGCCGCCCATTCGTTTCCGGTCATCATCAAGAGGAGCATCTGGGGTCCGCACAGCGCGACAAAGACATATCCGAGAATGAGTATCCGCGCGACGGGTGCCGCGGTACTGAAATCCCCGCCGAACCAGCTCAACAGAGGTTCAATAATCGCAAGCATCGGGATGGCCATCGTTAGAGCCCCACCAGAGGAAAGTAGGGCGGCCCGTGAAAACAGCTGCTGCAGAGCCATCCGATCGCCTCGGGCATGAAGGGCAGCCGCTGTCGGCGCAAACATCGTAGAGACGGCAACCAGGGAAAGGCTCACAAGCAAGGCGACGTTCAATCCCAATGCGAAAATGCCTGCTTCGCGAATGTGATGCGTCCAGCCCAGCACCATGACTCCGGCCCGGCTGATGAAAACATCGAGCCCAGCCATGAGCATCATTGGCGGAACCGCGGACCACCATTCCCGCGACTCGTCGCCTGGCTGAACCTGCCGCAAGCCAGGCGGCTGAAATTTTGTCGCCATGACGAACACCAGGCCGACCGTGATGGCTGAACTTGCCAGCACCGCCTGCATCACCAAGGGTGCGTTGGGGGTCCATGATCCGGATAAGCCCGCCATTCCCAGCAACGTCAACAAGAGGCCGTCGCGCACTATGCGTTCCGGCAGGAGGGCCGAGACACCGCCGCCGAAAGCACGAACAAGTGTTGCGCCCAAAGCGTAGGCGGTGACCAAAGGCACTGCTGCCATGCCTAGCAGCTGGCTGATTTGAAGCTCCTTGTGAGAAGGATCTGAAAAGAAAAAGATCAAGGCGGCGCCAACGATGCCGAATAGTGTCGCCGCCGCCAGCGACCTCTGCAGAGCAAACCTGATTACGCCGTGTACCAGGTCAAGCCGCCCTTTGGCACTGTAGGCGGAGACGAAACGCAACAAGGATACATGGAAACCAAGCGTTGCAAGATAGGCAAGCACCGAGGTCCAGGCCAGAACATAGGAGTAAATGCCATAGCTGGTGGAGCCAACGATGCGCGCAATCAATAACTGCGCCAAGCTGGTCAAGCCCGCACCCCCGATATAGACCAAAAGAGCGAAGATGCTGGCATAGCCGAGACCCCGGCCCGTGTCCTCCTTGTGCGGCAAAACCATATTCGTTGGAGCAACGGAGGCCGCAGGGAAGCGGGCGAGCTTCGGATCGCTGAAATCGTCGATGTCTTTTGCGCCGGCGTCGCGCATTTCTTCGCCTTGATCGCCTTTGGCCGCGGACCCTGCTCCGGACTGCGAGATCGTCGATATTATCTTCCGCTCGACAGGTCGAATGCCGTGGCGGTCGTTACGCGGAATCCCGCATGTGACATTCATGATGTTCTCTCGAGCAAGAGATCCGCGCTGTCCCCAAACCGGTAGCCGGCGTGTTTCCTAAGATTGACCTGCGTGAGAACGCTGCCTACGGGGACCTGAGCCGTCTCGTCCTCCGTCAGCAACTGCAGAACACCACGCGCGATGCTGCGACGCGTCCTGGCCCAGCGAACAGCGAAAAGAACTGCGTCAGCCCAGCCCGTCAGTAGCCTGGCCTCAGGTCCTCCAAGTCCCAGCGGTCCATTTATGATGACGATGCTGTACATCGAGCGCAGCTCATCTGTGACCAGGGACCCGTCGATCATGGACAGTTGCGGCAGCAGATCCTCTGATGGTGCGAGTGCCATGAAGTCGATTCCAATTTCAGGCATTCCCGTGACCGCGTCGTGCAGCGGACAACGGTCGCTCATATAGTCTCCAAAGGATTTATGCGGCTTGAACGCACCGAATTCGTTCAGAAACTCGTTCGTGAGGCGGGCGCCCGTGCCATCAAGATCGAGAAAAAGCACTCGTCCCCCAAGTCGGGTAGCTGCCAAGGCGAGGCTCCATGCGAGCTCGGTCTTGCCATCATGCCGGACGCTGGACGTGACGAGGATGACGTGCGACGCACGGCCTCTCGCTTTGTTGAGAGCCACGGTGACAAGGAGAGAAGTGACGGCTCGGCTGTAGCTGCAGTTTTGCTGGCCGAGAACCAGCTGCTGTAGTCGTTTCGCGTGTATTGTGGGCGCTTCCGGTATCAGCCCCAGGCACGGAACCCTGAGCGCGGCTTCAGCTTCGGCCCCGCCGCGCAAGGTCTGATTGAGACGGCTGCGGACCAAGACGAAGACCCCGCCAATGAGGCCAAACACGATCATGCCGGGCGGAATAAGAAAGATGGGCGGCAGGGTTTTTGGATTCGTTGGCGGCCATGCCGCTGAAAGGATCGAGACCCCGGGCAAGGGAGTTGCGATGCGCTGCACCAGATCCTGTTGTTGGGTGAGAAGCTGGTTGTATCGCTGCGTCAGGATGCTGACCTGCGGCTCGAGCGCACGCAAGCCGGAAAGCCGGCCGGCTGTGTCGGCCACCACCGCATCGAGCACATTCTTACGGCCCTCCAGAGCAGCGATCTGGGCACGGTAGATGTTCCCCTCCGCCGCAATGCGAGCAGTGCCTTGTTCGATCTCGCCGTTGATCGCAGTGCTAAGGCCCGCATCCGCATTGTCGTTGGCTTGGCGGGCCGCCATGTCGGCCAATACCGGAGACCCGATCGCTTCGGCGAGCGCCGCGACCGATGCTCCTTCCTCTCGCAAAGCCTCGATGTGCTGAAGGTGAGATTCCGTCGCTGAGAGATCCGCTTTCGACAAGGATATCTGCTGACTAAGTTCGGCTGTCTCCTTGGCAGCGTTATCCGCCGCACCTTGATCGACCGCGCCATGGCTCAGTCGATACTTTTCCAGGCGGTCGGTCGCTTTCGCCAGGTCGCTTTGTACGACCGGCAGGCTGGCGACGATCGAGGCGAGTTCCAGCCTGTCTGACGCCCTGCGCTTCTGTGCGAGATCGTCGATGTATACTTGGACGAACGTATTGGCCACCAGGGCGGCTCGCGCCGGATCGTCGTCGGTGAAGCCGACGGTGATCACCCTTGATCTCAGTTCCTGTCCAACCCTCATGCCCTTCCGCAATGCCTTGAGTTCGGCTGCATCGGCCGCCTCCGGCCTGCCCTGCGGCCAAATCCTTTCTAGCAGACCAGCTGCGAAGGTGCGTATGTTCTGCAGGTTGCCGCCTACCGGGGCGGCGCGGGAATTTCCGACATCACCTTGCTCAGCAATGTTGCCGATCTTTGTCTCGCGTAGGGCTGCCACCAGGCGACGCAGATGCCCCTGCGAAGAGAGCATGGTTAAGTGGTCATCAATGCTCGCATCCAGCATCTCCTGAGCAGAATCCGCACCTCCGGGAGCCGCGTTCCTGCCAGGAGCATCGACAATCACCTGTGCGGTCGCCTCGAACAGGACAGGACGCACAAAACCCGCAAGCCCAGCCAACACTCCGCCCAAAATCACCATTGCAAGCAGGAACCATTTTCTCCTCGCGATGGTAATGAGGAGTTGATGGAAGGGGGTCTGCGCGTCGACCTGTTCGCGCAGGAATGGCCTCATGCGCGGATTGATCTCGCGCGTCGGCACGTGCATTTCAGTGGCGCGCGGAAGGTGAATTCGGCTGACTATGGAACCTTCCATCTCATACTCCTGTCAGTTCGAGCGCTGTGGACATGCCCGTTGCCGGCCCGGCGGACCGCCCGGCCTCGTTGCGCCAGGCCTGGAACATCAACGCGGGCCACAAATCGCGAGAATGATCCTGTCTTCCGTCAAGATGGTCGCGCCAGCAGGTTTCGACCTTCGCAAAGTCGAAGATCCCATCTCCGGAGAGGCGTATATCGGCGACTAGATCGCTGGCCCAGATGCGCAACGGGCCGCTCAGCCAGACTGCTATGGGAACATCGAAACCCTGCTTCGGCCGGTCGATCAGCCGTTGCGGAACATAGCGGCTAAGCAGCTGACGAAGAAGCCACTTGCCTTTGCCATTGCGGACCTTCGCATGTGCCGGCAGCCGCCAGGCGAATTCGACAACCCGATGGTCGAGAAGCGGGCACCGGCCTTCGAGGCTATTGGCCATGCTGGCGCGGTCCAACTTCACCAATATATCGTCGGGCAGGTAACCGGCCATGTCGTCGTACAAGAGACGGGACAGCAGGCCATCAAGCCGGGGGGACCCTTGAATTGATGTGGGCGGCGTGTGGAGTGCGAGGCTCCCGGTCGATGCTCCGGTCAGCCGTCGATGCAATTCGTCCTCATCTGGCGCAGCGAGCAGCCGAGCGAGGCGATGCAGCCGGTCGCTCCGCAGCGCGTGCCGTCCACTCGCCGAAAGCGGCAGCTTGCCGACGAAATCGTGACGCGCTGCACGGGCCAGCAATCCGACCCCTGCAGCAAGCGCGTGACGCAGCGGCGACGGCAGCGCATGCTGTCGTTTCAACCGCGCAGCCATGAAATGACGAGCGTAACCGGCGAAGCATTCATCGCCACCGTCGCCTGATAGCGCCACCGTAACGTGCTGGCGAGCGAGCCGCGCCACGAGCAAAGTCGGTATCTGCGATTCATCGGCGAACGGCTCATCCCAGATCCGCGGCAGTTCCGGAATGACTTCACGCGCAGCGGCTGCTGAAAGGTGGAGTTCAGTATGATCGGTGCCCAGGTGCCGCGCGACCTCCGCCGCGTGGGGAGCCTCATCAAACCCGCCTTCTCCGAAAGCGATCGTGAATGTGCGCACCGGTTTTGGCGATTGGGCCTGCATCAGCGCCACAACCGTGGAGCTGTCGAGGCCACCAGACAGAAAGGCACCCAGCGGCACATCGGCTATCATGCGTTCCCGGACGGCAAGTCGAAGCAGATCGTCGAGTCCATCGGTCAGTTCTTCGTCGGTACCGGCGATTGGATTCTGTCGACCGTTCGCGGCGATTTCAGACAGCGACCACCAGTGTCGGGCGCGTTGCGAAAGGGATGCGGCGCTGCGCGCCTCGGCAAAATCCGCCGCCGTCACAGACAGGACCGAGCCCGGAGGTAGCTTGAACACGCCTCGCCAGATGCAACAGTTTCCCGGTACCCATCCTTTCGAAAGCATTGTCGCGGCCGCGTCGAGATCGAGCTCCTGACAGAAACCTGGAAAACGATGGATTGCCTTCAACTCGGAGGCAAAAACGAGCGCATCGCGCGTTGCAGCAACATAGAGCGGCTTCTTGCCCATTCGGTCGCGGGCGAGATGGAGGGTCCTGGTCTTTAGATCCCACAATCCAAATGCGAACATGCCAGCGAAGCGCGTGAGTGCGGTGTCGAGACCCCAGCTCTCGATTGCGCACAGCATCACTTCGGTATCGCTGGCGCCACGGAACCGATGGCCAGCGTCTTCAAGCTCGCGGCGCAGATCGCGGAAATTGTAGATCTCGCCGTTGAAGGTAATGGCATATCGGCCACTTGCCGAATGCATCGGCTGGCGTCCTGCTTCCGATAGGTCGACTATAGCCAAACGTCGGTGGCCGAAGGCAATGCCGGCTTCGCGATTGATCCAGAAGCCTTCGCCATCAGGCCCACGATGACGAAGGGCCGTCGTCATCTGGCCAATTGCCCTGAGCGGTTTGATGTTGGCGGCATCGGGTGCAAGGAGAATTCCGGTAATCCCACACATGCCATCACCTCAGGTCGCTAGAGGTTGCCGAAATCGTTCGCGGCGTTCCGGCAACAAGGCAAATGGTAAGCGCAAACCACACGATTGGATGGCGGATGATCAGATGTGGCATTCCGAAGATGACGATCGACACCACCAGCACGAACAGGGCATCGAGCTTCGCACGCCATGCGCATAAAGCCGCCGCGCCGACAATCCAGGCCAGGGCCAGGACCGCAACCAAACCACCTTGAGTGTACAGATCGAGAATCGTGTTGTGAGCCTCGAAAGGCCGGGGCAGAAATTGGCTGTAGGAAATGGGCGGGCGCTCCAGATGCGGGCCAGGACCAAGGCCCAGGGATCCTGACGTTAGGCCCTTGCCCAATGCATCTCCCCAGAGATGGATTCGAAGTGCAGCGGTTTCGGCGGTCGCTTCGCCGCCCTTGTCCTTGGTAAGACTCAAGGCGAACTGTTCGACGCTGCCCACCTCCGTGACGATGTAAGGCGTCATCGACATGGCCAACGGAAGGAAGCCAATCATCAGCAGGAGGGTAACTTGCCGGGACAGGCTGACCTTGCCGTCACCGGCTGCGAGCCATGTCCGAACCCGCAGCCCAAGAAATATCAGGCCGACCAGGACCGTCGTGTAAAGATAGGTATCACTCTTCGTCAGCCTTCCGACATAGATGATCAGGATAAGGCTGCTGAGCCCGGCCAACCTCGCCCACGGCTTGCTTGTAGTCGTCGCAAGATGCAAGGCGAGCGGACCAAGGAGTGCGCAATAGAGCGCGAGCTGGTTGGGGTTCTCGGACCAGCCTCGGAAGCGATCCCAGTACCAGGGATCGACGCCGGATTGGTGGATCCAACCCCATCCAAGTGCCAGCTGAACAATAAAGCATGCATTCGCAATCGCGACCACCCACCAGGCAGCACTGCGCAGACGGCGATCCGCGTCGGGCTCCGCGGCGGCCAGGCAGGTGACGCAGATCAGCAGCAGGTAGGCTACCCCATCGTGCATCACCACCGACAGATACAGTACCGTGGTCAGGTAGCCAACGATGGTGCCAATACCCAGAGCGAGCGTGATGATCAGCCAGAAGCCCGCAACACGGATCAGGGCGGGCCTGACTACCAAGTGACCGCCGGCGAGCACCCGCCCGATCGACAGCATGATCCAAAGCGCGAGAAACAATTCGCCATAGCCGAAGGGCAAGCCCGGAACTGAGAGCTGCGCCGCATACGACATGGCCACGCCGCAGGCCAGGATCGCGTCCCGGATCATCGGCGCGCTCCACCCGATCCGCGGTTTGCAGCAGGCTCTTCAAGCAACACCGGCGATGCCGGTCGAGCGAAGCCGCCCTGGGATTTGGCACTAAGGACATTGTCGTAGAGATCGCAATATTGCTCGACCACCCAGGGCAGCGAGAACTGCGTCCGGACGAGCTCGACAGAGCGAGCGCCCATGGTCCGTCCTTTCCGGCGGTCGGACAGGACCTCTATAATTCGAGAGGCAAGGCCGTTCGCATCGTGCGGGGGGACGAGATGGCCGTTCCATCCGTCCTCGACCACCTCATTGCAACCAGGCATCATCGAGGCGACGATAGGCAATCCCGCGAGCCCTGCCTCCAGCAGGACGCGCGGAATCCCTTCTCGGTATTGTGTTGGAAAGGCGAACAGATCGGCCATGCCAAGAAGGGCAGGAACGTCGCGTCGTGGACCCAAGGCGATGACATGCGGCACATGTCGATCGATCTCAGCCTTGTCCACTGCAAATGGGCCCTCGGATTCCAATGGGCCGACAAGCACGAAACGGGCATTGGGCCTTTCCGACAGGATGCGAGGGACTGCCTTGAGGAGTGTCGGGATGCCTTTCTGGCGCGTTAGCCGGCCGACAAAAATTACGATCTCGGCGGATTGGAGCCCAAGCTCTTCGCGCATTTTCATCGCCGACGGGGCAAGATGCCTTGCCATGGCGAACGCATCGACGTCGATTCCAGAACTGCGGATCACTCGTCCGCTGCCGCGTCCGATCAGTCGGTAGCGTTCAAAGAATGCCTGATCGTCCCGATTCTGGAACACCGTAGCCGCCGTCCATAACGACGAAAGCCATTGCAGTCCGCAAAAGATTGGGCGCAGGGCAAGGGCGCGCGGTTCCAGGGACGAGAACGTCCAGCCCAGACCGTTGATAGTGCGCACGACTGGAACGCTTCCGCGCACCGCAAGTGGCGTCACCAGGTTGGGCTTGGTGTCGAAGCTTTGGATAATGTCCGGCCGGAGTTCCGCCATCAGCTTTCGAATGGTTCTGATGGCGGCCCATTCTCCGCTGCTGCTGGAAAATCGGTCGAAACCGTAGCTGCGATGCGGAATGCCATGCCGCAGGAATGCGGCTTCACCGCCGCTCGACACCGCAGTAACACGGAATCCCTTCTCTCGCAGCGACATCAAGAACGGAATTCGCAGGGCATGATCCTCGCCTCCGACACACACCAGATGCGGATTCATCCTGCGTCTCCTGACCGTTCGCTGTAGCCCGATCGCGCGAAGTGGCCGGCCCTTGAATTTGCTTTCATGGTGTTGGTTTCGCTACCCATCTCGCCCAGGTCACGGTAGGGGCAGGTCTTGCCACTGTCCTCGTCTGTTTAAATGACGCAAACCCTGTCCCGGCAGCGGGCCGCCGTACCCAGCCGGTTCAGGTCGCCGCGCGTTGCATCAAAGAGGTCGGCACTGCCCGGGTGCCGAGCGCAGAGTGGTCCGCAGACAAACGGCTCGCGCTCCGCGGCACACTTTCCTGTCATTGCTGGCTGTCGTCGGAAAGCCGCCTACTTTAGCGCGGCTCCCATCATCGTCTGGATGCGCGAAGTTTGACCACGCGGGAGGTGATCGTCCGTGCCTCCGAGGCTAGCAGGATTGGAATGCCGTCGCGAACCGGATAGGCAAGTCCTGCGCTCTTCGAAACGAGTTCATCGCGATCCGAATCCCAGGCAAGTGAGCCCTTGGTCATTGGGCATACCAACCATTCTAACAACTCAGGGTTGAAAGAGGCATTCTCTTCGGCTCGCTTATCCGTATCCATCTGCTATTCCTTTCTCGGCCGTGACATCAACAGTGAGCTCCGGCGCGAGCGCCCTTGGCGATACAAGCCGTCACCCGACGTCATCGCTGTAATTCGTAGGATTCCGGCAAGTGTCATAAGCCTTGCAAACTGCACAATCACGCTAGGTGCAGGCTTGGCCACTGTCGTCGTCCGTTTGAATGAATCGACATCGAACGGAGCCGTATGGCGGCGAAGTTGAACGTGAGGCGTTAAAAGCGTGAATGGAGCAAGCACGATCGGCCATATCGCCATAGGCGACCGGAAGGTTTTGTTATTGAAGACCGCTCGCGGCTAATGCTCTCGAGCCAGTGTCTGATCCTTCCGGCCAGTCAATACGGGCGACGAAATCGTAAACCGGGCCGCCGGGTACTCCCCAATTGCTTGACCAGATCACCTGTGAACCGTCCGGGGACGGCGAGGCGTGGGTCTCACTCCAGTAGTCGAATGGAACGTTCTTCGTCTGCACAATGCGCCGGACCTCTCCGCTGCCGTCGATGCGCAACGCGATGACTTCCCGCGCATACGGCGCCCAAGCCGGATATTTCGATACTTCGTCCGGATTGCCCGAATAGGTAAGGAACACCCAACCGGGCCTGTCCAGCGACCTGAGCGATGCATGCTGTGCTTCACCATATCTCATGAGCGAGGTGACTTTCCCATCTGACAGCCTTCGCTTGATCACCTGGAATATGTCTGGATCGGACTTACTGATCCCCACATAGATTTCGCTGCCGTCGGCATCGACGGTCATGTCGCCATGGCCAGGCCGATGATGCTCAGTCCATTTCTGGCGCAGAACGCCGTCAACAGAAAAGATGAACGTCTGTTCAGTGTCGTCTTTCAGGTTCTGAATGCATAAGATGTTGACGCCCAGCGGCGAGATTGAGCAGGCGCCGTTGGCCCCGACAAGCTGTGCGAGATTGATTTCCGGAAATTTCCGCCGCTGTTTGAGATCGTAGGCAAAGACGACCGCTTTGCCGTCCCGGCGAACCGCGCGTACGGCAATACGGCTGCCATCTCGGCTTGGATTACCTTTGTATGGCCCGAACTGGAGATTGCTACTGTCAGTCGAAACAAACAGGACCTCCTCATGATTGGTGCGTGGCGCCCAGGTCGAGATTTTCCGACCACCGACGCAGATCATCAGGTCGGGATCGTGAGGATGCCATTCGCATTCGGTCGATCGATCACGGCGAAAAAGCGGGGCGTAGGTGCGCCCATCCAGGAAGCATAAGCCGCCGCAGCCGTTGCTGATGACAAGAAGGCTCTGATCCGCATTCCAGGCCTGGGCGCTCGAATAGCGGTGGCTGCAATATTTGCTCCCGCATGCGATGCCGGCGCCGAGGATTCCGGGTTTGGTTATTCGGGTGAAAGTTGTGCCAAATGCCGCATCCTTCGCGGCGTGCAGGTAATCCGGCAGGTCCATGGCTACCGGCGCGACGAACTTTGTTGATGCGACGTCTTCTCCACTCACCGCCCCGTGGATAACTATGGATATCGCGCTGACAGCAGCTAACGTCAACGCCAAGGCAGTCTGGTAGCGAGAAAAGCGCATGTCATGTCAACTCGCGCGGTTCCTTTTCAATAATTCGATTTTCCATATTATTGGATATCTTCTTATCGACGCTTCAAAACCGCATCTCTCTAAGCTTCAACTCTTTTAAATTTCGCCCGCGCCGCGCCGAACTTGTCGATTACTCCACGCGCTATCATTTCTGTGGCGGCTGTGAGCCCGTTCGAATCTAAACTTTCGACGCAAGTTGTTGGCACGGGAAACGATCCAAGTTGTTCCCCAATGAGATTAACGTGGTCAATATGATCAAGACTGCTCTGCAGATCGACTTCGAGGAACTTCTGAATGATACCGAGGTTACGCCGGCGTTCCTTCAGACGGACCTCTAGAATTTCCCTTGGCGCCTGCAATCGGACAAGCAGATCCGGTTTGGGTAGAAGCTCGAGCGCGCGCGACACCCTTTCACGATCCGTTACGCCGCTGAACAAAACCAGTGAACATACGAATTGCACCATACCCTGGTCAAAAATTGAGATCGTGTCATTGGACGCTATTGCCGCGCGCCAAGCTTGAAGAAGAGCTTCAAGATGCCAGTTCAGGCGAGCCGCCCACAGCTCATTCTTGGGTGGAAGAATCTTAAGCACTTCTGCACCGAGAGAACGCTGTCCGATCCACTTTGAATGCAAGCCGGAGACCAGTTTGAAGGCGGCCCTCCTAACCGGATGTCGGCGGTCACCGGTCTGCAAAACAACACAGTAGCCCTGAGCTCGCAAAACGTGCACCAGCTCGGACGCTAACGTCGTCTTACCAGCACCGGACGGCCCAAATAGCTCCAAGATCATCTTTCAATCCAGACTGAGGGAAGCCTACTGGCAGTGACGTCATGTCCATTTGCTGAAGCGAACGCCCATCTCTTCCTGGGATGTCTAGCCGACGAGCCAGGAATCCGCGCCATCCGTATGAATGACGGTGTGGTCACGTTAGGATATCGACGGACGCCAAAATCGTGAACGGAAGGAGTGCGTTTCGGTGACTATCCTTCCGGATTGCCTACCGTCCGTTTACCGTTCCGTCTCCGAAAGGGATGTGCAGTAGCCCTATTCCCCAGCACACTTCCGCGAGGGCGCGGCAGTCATGAGTTCGGCATGTCTCATCCGTTCGAGGGATGCGAGACACCCAGCCTTCTGGAAACCTTCTCTGTGATGGACGCAGCCAACTGGCCGTTTATCCCCTCTATCGCCAATAGGGCAGCTTGGTCGGCTATCCAATGAACGTGTCGGACAAAAATCTTCGATCTCATCTGCAGGAGAAATCGTATGAAAGCAGGCATATGAGCGAGAACCTCGAGCCACATCAGACGGCAGCGGCAAATACGGCTATACCTGCCAATTACAACGCCAAGGTCGCGGCAGTCGCGGCCTATGAGCTCCCGACAAAACAGAGATATCAAGATCCGAGTTTTGCGAGCTGGTACCTGAACGGCTATGCAGGCCGGTTGAAGCTGTCCACCGTTGCGTCATACGTCATTGCGCGACGGGAGCAACGCTGCATCGCCAAGGCGCTGGAGAGGTGCAGCCCGCCTCCATCTCAGGTGCTCGATATCCCATGCGGAACCGGGAAGCTGGCCGGCGTGCTGGGCCAGCATAATTGTCGGGTGCTGGCTGCAGACATTTCAATGGAAATGATGGCCTTGGCTAAATCAGCATATGAAGGTCAATCAGGATTTCGGGGATTCATCCGATGTGACGTGACGCAGCTGCCGTTCGCCGACGAAAGCTTTGATACGGTGGTCTGCCTTCGCCTCATTCACCTTATCCCGCCACATCTCAGGCGCGACATTATCATTGAGCTCGCGCGCGTTGCCAGCCGTCGCCTGATCGTATCCTACGGCCTTGGCACCCGCCTCCAGAGAATACGGCTAAGGCTGCGGAAGATGATCACCGGAAGGATGTCGGCGCCTCATCCCGTCAATCTCACCGTTGCACGACAGGATTTCGCGGCGGCGGGGCTCAAGCTGGTACGCTCTTTTAGCGTCCTGCGGTTCCTGTCCTGCGAGCAGCTGTTCGTACTTGAGAAGGTAAAGGCTTGACCTGCCGCCGGTTTGCAGTCTTCGCGTTAGCACTGGTATTGCGGATCAGGCCGCTGATGGTTGTCAAAAGCTGAAACGGCTGCGGGAGGTAGCTGTGGAACCGGCAGGCAAGGCCATTCCGGCGCGCATGCCATCACTCGACCTGCTGCGCCTAGCTGCAGCCCTCGCGGTCGTGCTCTTTCACTATCTTTTTGGCGGCGCGATCGCGGGCAATCTCGACGTGGAATATCCTGCCGCAGCACCTTACGCCATCTACGGCTATCTCGGCGTCAATCTGTTTTTCCTGATCAGCGGTTTCGTCATCGCGTGGTCGGCCGAAGGTCGAACCTGGCAGGAATTCGCGGTCGCCCGCTTCGCCCGGCTTTATCCCGGATTCCTCGTCTGCATGACCGCGACGTTTGTTGTTCTCGTCGTCGCCAAAGATCAGCGTTTTCCGACCGATGTTCCAACCTATGTAGCCAATCTTTCCATGTTCGCCCGCCTCTTCGGCAGGCCGTCCATGGATGGCGTCTACTGGTCGATCATGCTCGAGATCCTGTTTTACGGCTGGGTTGCAGTGCTGATCTTTGCCGGCGCCTTTCAGCGCTGGAAAATACCCATCGCGGCCATCTGGCTCGCAATTTCGGCAACCAACGAGTTCTTCTTTGGGAACCCGGTGATACGCATTCTCTTCATTACAAACTATGCGCCTTTGTTTGCCGCCGGCATCCTCGCGGAAGACATCGTTGCAAGGGGCCGTTCACCGGCTGCGTTCCTGTTTCTTGCCGTCGCGTTCCTGGTGTCTTGCCAGACCGCAATGTTCTCTCATAACTGGATGCAGGAGCACTTTGGCGCAGCCATTTCGTATCCGGCCCTCCTCGCTGCCAATATAGTGGTCTACGGAGTCTTCGCTGGCGCGATATTGCTCCGCTCCGTGATTGCTCCATCCAAGGCTATCATGATGCTCGGAGGGTTGACTTATCCGCTGTATCTTTTGCACCAGTATATCGGCTACATTTCGCTTAACGCGCTGGCGCCTCATGTCGGCAAGAACGCCGCATTCTTCGTCGTGTTGGCCGGGGTCCTCCTTGCCTCTTTTATCGTCTGGCGCTTCATCGAGACGCCGGTACGCAAGCCGCTCGTCCGCGCCCTGGTGTCTGGGATATATCGCCTTGCACCAGCCTCGCGGCCAATCCGGCCAACCTCTTCCGCGCGAACGTCATGATCAGGAGCTTTCGGCGGATGCCGCAGAAGATGTTTGAGTCCAACCGTCGCCTCGCGGAAAAGGCAACTGGGTAGCCCCACGACGCCTGCGCAAGCGAATACATGATCTGTGGGTCAATCCGCAGGCGAGCAGCAGGCCGGCGATCAGGCGAGACAGCACCGGGGTTCCTTCCAAGCCGCCGATGTTGCACGGCACCGCTGTTGCGGCAATGCCGGCTGCGAGGCGCATTCGCATTTCGGAGAAGCGCCGTCTAGATCGGCAGCTTCGTCGATTGTGTCACATTTTGTTCTTGCTTTGTGCCGGCAGCTATGCTAGTAATTTGGGTACGGTGCAGATTCGCACTGACGACCCGCCGCTAGGCGGGTTTTGTTTTTGGTCTGGTTTTCAGATTTCCCGGCCGTCCTGCGTCGGACGGCTTCTCGACCTCGCCATTCGAGCCAAGCTCCACACGGTCGGATCAAGTCAGCCGAGTCTTATCCCGAATAGAACCATCCTTGGCTGGTCGTCGATACCGTTGCGGAAACGAGTTCGAAGGGAGCGCCCCTCCAACGCTCAATCCTACTTCAAACCTCAATATTTCTGTCAGAGGGTGTCGGTATGTGATTTGGCGCTAATATACGCCGTCTGTAAGTAGGCACGGTCGAAACAGAAAAAGGAATATTGGATGACAACTCTGCATTACACGTCAGGTGGATCGGGCACGGAAATTGCGCAAGCCGGATTCAATCTGGCCGACGTTTCATCTGTTGACCAACTCAATGCGCTGCCGGACGGTATGAAGGGCTTGGTCTACCTCAACGAAACTGACGGAGCGACGTCGTCCTTTATCGACAAGATCACGCCTTTCATCGGCAATCCGAAGCTGTTCGGATTCTTCCTTGTCGACGAGCCGGATCCCACCGGCCAATGGGGCACCTACGCCTCCGCCGCGAATCTGAAGGCAGAATCCGACTGGATTCACGCCAATGTGCCGGACGCCAAGACCTACATCACGATGATGAGCTTGGGGACGTCGGCGAATCCGGATTTTTCGGGCACGTACAATCCCGCCAATACCGGTATCGATTACTACGGCGTGGATGTCTATCCTGTCCGCACGGATGGCGCGGTCGACTACAACATGATCGACAAATTCGTCGCTGCCGCTCAGGCATCGGGCATCCCGACGAGCAAGATCATTCCAGGCTACCAGACGTTTGGCGGTGGCGACTATAACACCGACATGGGTGGCAAATATGTGGTGCCCACCGCCGCCCAGATGGAAACCATGATGGACCACTGGGCCAAGCTGGTTCCGTCACCCGCCTTCGAGTACGCGTACGCCTGGGGTTCACAGCGAGGCGACACCGCGCTTGAGAGCTCCGCGGAACTGCAGGCCGTTTTCCGGCAACACAATCTCAGCACCGCCGGGACTGCTCCTTCCGAAGCTGCGGCCACCGATCCCATTTCTACGGCGACGGTCCCTTCCGAGGCCACCACCGGCGATAGCACCTCGACTGTCACCGCTCCTTCCGAAGCCACCACCGGCGGCAGCACCTCGACCGCCACCGCCCCTTCCGAAGCCACCTCCAGCGGCGGCACCTCGACCGCCACAGCCCCTTCCGAAGCCACCTCCAGCGGCAGCACCTCGACTGCCACCGCCCCTTCCGAAGCCACCTCCAGCGGCGGCACCTCGACCGCCACAGCCCCGGCCGAGACCAT